>DATHSE010000191.1:0-21931 GCA_035464455.1 Anaerolineae bacterium
GGGAGCCCGTGGTCCATGAGCTCCAGCCAGAAGCCATCGGGGCCAAGGATGTCGCGATACTCGCCGACCACTCGTCGCGCGGTCTCGAAGTCGTCGACCTCGAGGGCTTTGGCCACCTCTCCGCCGAGACAGGCAGACATACCGACGATCCCCGCGGAGTGCTTCGCCAGGAGCTCGCGGTCGAGTCGAGGCTTGTAGTAGTAGCCGTCGAGGTGGGCCGCGGTGATGATGCGGCAGAGGTTCTGGTACCCGTTCCAGTCCCTGGCCAGCAGCGTGACGTGGTACGGCTGCGCATCGGCCTTGCCCTCGCGGTCGTACATGCTGCGGCGAGCGACGTACGCCTCCACGCCGATGATGGGCTTGATCTGCCTGGCCCTGCAGGCCTGGTAGAACGCCATCGCCCCGTACAGCGATCCGTGGTCGGTGATCGCGAGGGCATCGAAGCCGTGGGCAGACGCCTCGCTGACGAGGTCGTTGACGCGGCCGAGGCCGTCGAGGAGGCTGAACTCCGAGTGCAGATGGAGGTGGACGAAGTCGTTGGGGGCGATGGGCACGGGACGTCCATGGTAGCCCCTCCGGGGAGGCCGTAGCACCGGGGGCCGTAGCACCGGGGGCCGTAGCACCGGGGGCCGTAGCACCGGGGGCCGTAGCACGCTGGCCGCGGTATGGCGGGGTTGGGTGCTCCAGGGGGTGAGTGACACGCGGGCGTCGGGGGCCGCGGGCGTCGGCGCGCGCGGAGTGACAGTGTTGCGCTCGGCGAGACAAGCGACCGCCAGGATGAGCCGCTCGGGCGACGTGACTCCAGCTGCGGCTCCAGTGACGTCATCTGTTCCGGCCAGCGACCCGAATGGCGGTCGGATGCTCGGCCTCAGGCATGCTGGGGAGCCCGCCCGTGGTCCGCCGGTCGCTTGTCTCGCGGGACGGAACACCCACCCATCGGGCGAGCCGAGGCAGCGACGAGCCAGTAGGCATCCGCGATCCGGCCAAATGCCGCGTACGCGATCCGGCCAAATGCCGCGTACGTGGCGGAGGGGAAGTGCCGCGTAAGTGACAGGGCCGAAGATGGCGGCATGCCTTCTCGCTACCGGCGGCGTGATCGGGGCGCGCACCACGCCGACCAGCTGAACCGCCGCCTCGCCGAGGAGCTGCGGAACGCGCGCTTGTCCGCGGGTCTCAGCCTTCGTGCCGTCGCAGCCGCCGCGGGCATCTCACCTGCGCAACTGCATCGCATGGAGTGCGCACGGAACCGAACGGTCTCCGTGCGTAGTCTCAGCATCGTCTTCGCCGTCGTCGGGATGCGCCTGAGCGCTCGGCCGTACCCGGAGGGACCGCCGCTTCGAGACGCGGCGCATGCGCGGCTGCTGGCTCGCTTCGCGTCACACCTGCCTCCCGCGATCCGGATGCGCGCGGAGGTGCCGCTCGGCCCGAGCGGCGACCTGCGGGCGTGGGACGCAGAGCTGTGCGCTGGCAGTGACACCTGCAAGCTGGAAGCGGAGACAGCGCTCCAGGACCTGCAGGCCACGGACCGGCGACTGGCCTTGAAGATGCGCGACGGTGGCGTGGATCGTCTCGTCTTGCTGGTGGCGGACACCCGCCGCAACCGCCGCGTGCTGAGGGAGTTCCGCGAGCTGATCATGGCGCGCTACCCACTCGACACTCGGTCGGTCATGCGCTCACTTCGAAGGGGGCACCTACCTGGGCAAAGCGGCGTGGTCGTCCTGTGAGGGCTGGCTTCGACCGGGTCTCGTCCCGCGGCAGCAGCCTCGTCCGGCGCGGGCCGAACCAGCAGGCCTGCCTGGACGCAGGTCGGTAGCCCGAATGGCGAGCACAGCTCGCGATGGCCCCATCTTGTCGTCACGATGGCCCCATCTCGTCATCGACGCACGCGGTGGAGCCGGTACACTCCTGCGCATCGCCCGGCCGTGACCCTGCAGGCTGGCAACAGGGAGGGCAAGTGTCGCCCATGCACGCCCCGCGCTCGTCGCCCCACGACTCCGCTGCATCGCTTCCGCGCGCCTCGGATGTTGCGCTCGCACGGCAGCGCGCCGAACGGGCGCTCGTGGGCGAGACCAGCCAGGCGGGACCAGCGGCACAGCGCAACCCCGGCCAACGACGATCTCCCCAGGGTCGCGAACGCTGGCGCCCCCTCCTGGCGGCTGCGCTCATGCTGCTGCTCCCGTTGGGCAGCCTCGACGCCGCTCCGGTGCTGGCCCAGGCCGGGGATCCGACCCCCTCGCCGTCACCGACGCCCACCCCCGAGCCGACACCCAAGCCGACGCCCAAGCCGACGCCATGGCCGACACCGGCGGGTGTCAAGGGCCTCGACGTCAGCCACTGGAACGGCTATCCCGACTTCGGCATGCTTCGCCAGCAGGGCATGCGTTTCGTCATCTCGAAGGCCACCCAGGGCACGTCGTTCGTGGACCACACCTACACGCGACACACGCGCGAGGCGCGGTCGGCCGGTCTCGTCGCCGGTGCCTACCACTTCTTCGACTACCGCAAGGGCGGGGTCGCGCAGGCGAGACACTTCCTCGACACGCTTCGAAGGACGACCGGCCTTGACAACCTGCTGCCCCTCGTGGTGGACGTCGAGACGCTGCCATCGCTGGGTACACCCAACAAGGCCGACGCAAGGTCCCGGCTGCACGCCATGCTGGATGAGCTGTACCGCCAGACCGGGCGCTATCCCATGATCTACACCAGCCGCTACATGTGGGACAAGGTCGTGGGAGCGCCCACCAGCTTCGGCCAGTACCCGCTGTGGGTCGCCTGCTGGAAATGCGACACCGTCCACCTGCCCAACGGCTGGAAGGACTGGCTCTTCTGGCAGGTCGGTCAGTTCCGCTTCAGCGGCGGCACCAGGCTCGACGGCAACGTCTATTCGACTGCCCTGGCCGGGCTCCGTGGCGAGCGCCAGCGTCCGTCCAAGCTCCACGGTGGCGCCGTCTGGGCAGCCAGCCGATCGGTACTCGCCGACCTCGGAGGCTATGACGGAAAGGAGGTCAGGTACGCCATCGGCGACAAGCCGTTCGGGCCCTGGCAGCCCTACCAGGCGCGCTTCGGCCTCACCCTCGGCGAGCAGCAGGGGAAGCAGGACGTCCGGCTGCAGCTGCGCAGCTTCCGCAGCGTCAAGTCACCGGTCGTGAGCAACAGCATCCGCCTCGACTCGGTGCCACCGAAGGTCTGGGGGCCGCGCGTCAGCCTGCGCGAGGGTGTGCGCATCCAGCGTGCCGGCGCACGCGTCCCGACCACGGTCAAGCTGGACGCGAGCGATGAGACCTCCGGGCTCGATTCGTCGTCCCTGGAGGCCATCTGCGACGGGCGCACGCGTGCCTCCGACTTCGGTCTCGCAGGCAAGGCCGGCCTGACGGTGCAGATCGACCGCAACGGCTGCACGCTGAAGGGAGCGGCCAACGACGTGGTCGGGCACCGGACCACGCGGACGCTCGACCCGAGCGTGGGCCTCTTCGACGTGCGAGCGAACTCCGCCCGCATGCAGCTCAGCGGCAGCTGGAAGACCCTCAAGCACGCGGGCTCGCTGGGCAAGACGCTGGCGCGCACTTCATCCCGCGGCTCGACCGTCAAGCTCCAGTTCCAGGGTGCACAGTTCGCGGTCGTGGCGCGCCGCGGTCCAGCCGGCGGGCGTCTCGACGTCATCGTCAACGGCGAGCAGGTCGGCAGCATCGACCTCTACGCCGCGTCCGCCGACGATCGGCGCATCGTGTACGTGCGCGACGTCCCCAGGGGCCAGCACGAGGTCAAGCTCCGTGCCACGGGTACCGGCTCGACGCGATCGTCGGGCGCCACCGTCTGGCTCGACGCGATCCTGGTGCTGGACCGACGCAAGTAGCGGCGTCGGCCCGCGCGACCTCAGCCCGTGGGGCCGCCCGCGTGCTCGTCGAGCCAGGGTCGGTCGTTGAAGGCTTCGGAGATGGTGCGACCGAGCCAGCCCGGCGGCTCGCGCTCCGCCACGCCCGCGAGCAGTCCCTGCAGGCGCTCCTGCAGCACGTCGGTCATGGCGCGGGCGGCATCCCGGCCGCGGCCGAACTCGGCGGGCTGGACGGGCTCGCCGATGCGGATGCTGACGCGGCTGCCGAGGTGGACCCAGCGCGAGCCCACGATGGCCGCAGGCACGACGGGGACGCGCGCGAGGCGGGCGAAGTGAGCCGGTCCGGTCTCCAGCGGCAGGATCGCGCCCTCGTAGTCGCTGAGACGACCCTCCCCGGCGATGGTCAGGCAGGCGTCCGTCTTCAGGATGGAGAGGGTGCGGCGCGTGACGTCACTGACGTCCTGCGCGTGAGGCTTGAAGGGCACGCCTCGGCGCGTCCAGGTGATCAGCCGATTGCGGATCCCCACGCTCATGTCCTGCTCGCGCGGCCCGAAGACGTAGAGCAGGCGCTGGCGGTCGGGCCAGCACGCGGCGAAGAAGATGGGGTCCAGCCAGGACGGATGGTTGCAGCAGATGATGTAGGCGCCGGAAGGTGGGATGTGCTCGGCACCGCTCACGCTGGTGCGCACGTAGGCGTGCACGACCGCCCGCAGCACCAGCCGCACCAGCTGGTAACGGAAGGGGCCCGGCGGCACCACCGCTGAGGTCACGGCATCGACGCTCGATCGAGCCGCGCGGTCAGCGGACGGCGGCAGCCGCCCCACTGGGGGCGCCGGTGACGATGGGCGCCTCACGCCCGAGCAGCGCCACCCGTGGCAGCTCGACGCTGGGTGCGATGCCGGAGTCGAGTCGGTCGGCCTCCTCGATGAAGAGCGGGACGAGCCCCGGGTCGAACTGCCTGCCGGCGTGCTTCTGCAGCTCGTCGAAGGCCTCCTCGACGGTGCGAGCGGCACGGTAGGGGCGGCCCCGGACGATGGCATCGAAGGCGTCGGCGAGGGCGACGATGCGAGCGCCCAGCGGGATACGCTCGCCCCTGAGGCCATCGGGATAGCCGGCCCCATCCCAGCGCTCGTGGTGGTGGCGGATGATGGGCGTGAAGTCGCGAGACATGCGCAGCGGGTCGCAGATGCGCTCCCCGATCTCGGGATGCTCGCGCATGATGCGGAACTCATCGTCGGTGAGCGGACCGGGCTTGTGCAGCACGTGCTCGCTGATGCCGATCTTGCCGATGTCGTGCAGCAGCGCGCCGTAGGCGACGCCCTCGAGCTCGCCGTCGCGCAGGCCCACGTAGGCCGCCAGGCGCGCCGAGCGGTAGGCGAGATAGCGGCAGTGGTCCTTCAGGCCGAGGTCCTTGGCCTCGACTGCGTTGGCCAGGGCGACCACGATGTCGTGTGCCTGCTCCATGCGCCGGATGACGTCGCGAGTGCGGAACGAGCTGCGCAGCCGCGCCAGCAGCTCGACCTGCTGGAACGGCTTGGTCACGAAGTCATCGGCGCCGGCGTCGAGGGCAGCGACCATGTCGGAGGTGGAGCTGTGGGCCGTGAGCACGATGATGGGGAGCGTCACGGTGCGTGGGTCGGCACGCAGCCGACGGCAGATCTCCAGGCCGTCCATGCGTGGCAGCGTCAGGTCCAGGATGAGCAGATCGGGCTGATGCTCGGCGACCGCGCGCAGTCCGTTCTCGCCGTCGGCGAGAGCGATGACGCCGTAGCCGGCGTCTTCGAGGATCCTCCCCAGGACGCGCCTGACAGCAGCATCATCCTCGATGACTGCCACGCGGGGACGGATCGAACCCCGGTGGGCAGCGTCCTGCAACGGTCTCCCTCCAGTGCGCCACGACGACTTGACGCGGGTCAGGCGAGAGTATACCCAGCGTTGCCTCGCGGCACCACTCGATCGCACGCCGGCCGTGGGGAGCGCCTGGACATCGTGCGGGGAGACGCCACTCGCCCCTCCGGGGTCGAGGGAGCGTCTCGCAGCGGAGTGCTAGCGTGTAGCGATGGTCAGAACCCCTGGGCCGGCTGCAGGTCATCGTCGGACCCGCTCCATGGCGGGTGCCGGTGCCATCATCGCGGCCGCCGGCGCCATCTCGATGGCAGTCCCCATCGTGAGCGCGCTCGCCCCGCAGGCGCCGCTCCCCTCGCCTGCCAGGGTCGCCGCCCAGGACGTGCGCCTGGACAAGCCGTCGGTGCCGGTGCGCATCCAGGTCCCCGCGGCGGGCATCGACCTGCCGGTGGTGTCGAGCGAGCGGACCGTTCGGGGCAACCAGGGCGGCTACCCGCTCTGCGACGTGGCCCAGTACTGGACGATCTACGACTTGCCCGGCGCGCCCGGGACGACATGGATCTACGCACACGCGCAGCCGGGCATGTTCCTGCCGCTGTTCACCATCTCCGAGGCCACCGGCGGCGAGGGGCTCCTGGGCAAGATCGTCGAGCTGCAGACCCGCGATGGACGGCTGCTGCGCTACCGCATCACCGAGGTCAGAGAACGCGCCTACAACCGCAGTATCGCCCAGGCCGGCCGGCCCAGCCAGCACCGGCTCATCCTGCAGACGAGCACCGGCCCACCGGGCACCATCCCCAAGCTCCAGGTCGCAGCTCGCCTCGTCGGGGCTCAGGAGGCCACGGAGGCGGCACCAAAGGCAGAGCCTCGTGCATGCTGGCAGCCGCGACCCCGGGCGACACCCAGGACCGGCGGGCCGGATGCCGCGAGCACCGCCGAACCCGTGGCGACCGTCGACGCCGAACCGGTCGACACGATGACGTTGGTCCTTGGAAGCGGGGCGGTCCTGCTGGGTGCGACGTTCATCGCCGTGTACGTGGTTCGCCGATAGCCGCGATCCAGGTCGCCGGCGGCCGGCCGCCGCCACGAACGACAGTCCGTCCAGGACGCACGACGGCCGGGGCCGTCGAGGCCCCGGCCGTCGTGACTGGGTGCGGGGAGGGTGCGGAGGGCGAGCGGTAGCCGGCCTCCGCGAAGCGCTGGCGGCGGAGCACGAAGCCGGTGGTGATGATCAGCAGGGCGCTGAGCATGACCCAGATGGCCCAGCTGATCGGATCGCCCAACAGCCCGCCCGACTGGCCGTCACCACTGGTGTCGGTCAGGACGAGCATGTCCGTCGGGGGCTGCGAGGGGTCCGGCGTCCTGGGATCCGGCGTCTCGCCGCCGATGGCGGCCACCGCGACCACCGCGTCATCAGACCAGCTGGTGAAGCGGGGCTCCGGAGCACCAGGAGACGGGGTCACGCTGGGATCGACATCCGTCGCCGTGATGGTCACGACGTTGCGATGCTCGAAACCACGAGGCCCGGTGATGATCGCCCGTAGCTCGCAGGTGTACGTCGCACCCACCAGGAGTTCGAAGCCGACATCCTGGCTGGAGCAGGTGTTGCTGCCGGGCACGAGCTCGGCGTTGGGGTCGCCCTGCGGGCCGAGGTTGTTCTCGTCGAGCAGGTCGCCGAAGACGTCGTCCTCGAGCGAGGTCAGGTACAGGCTGAACGGAAGCGGGTGGCTGAAGGTGAAGGTGAAGGTGACCTCGCGTCCCGAGAGGACGCTGCCGACACTGGGGGTCTTCTGGATGACGACCTCCAGCGGCGTCTGGATGACGATCTCGGCGTCGTCATCGTCGGTCGCCTGGTTGCCCTCGTCATCCTCGGCCGTAGCCGTGAAGACGTTGACGTGCAGCTCACCGCCGACACCGCTGACGAAGAACGTCTGGGTGAACTGGCAGCTGGCCCCGACGTCGAGGACGGTGCCGACCTGGCAATCCGCATCGCCGTCGAGGGTGCCGAAGATATCGTCGCTGAGGCTGGTGATGGTCACCGGCTCCACCGACAGGTTCTCCACCACGAAAGTGAAATCGACGTCGGCACCGGGGGCCTCGACGTAGCCCGTGCCGGCGGTCTTGGTGACCACGATCTCGGGCAGCACGTCGGTGACCTTGACGGTCCTGCACTGCTTGGCCGTCGCTTCGGTGCCGTTCGAGTCGACCACCGTGACCTCGGCCGTGTTGCAGTAGGTTCCGGGATCCGTCCGCTCGACGGTATAGGTGCACGACACCGAGTCAGCATCGCCGGGACCGTCGGGTGCCAGCGTGGTGCCCACGAGGATCTCGCAGTTGGCATCCCAGTCGGGGCTCAGCGCGCTGTTGTCGTCGACGAGCGAGGTGATCGTCACCGGCACCGCCGAGTCGTTGTCGATGAACAGGGTGTAGGTGAAGACGCCTCCGGGCTCAGGAAGCATCGACGGAGTGACGGACTTGATGAGCTGGACGATGACCTCGCGGATGGTGACCTGGTCGCAGACCTCGGGGGTCTGATCGCTGATGGCGCAGGCGACGTTGGTGACGAAGCCCTCGGGATCCCTGCCGTTGACGTCCTCGTCCGTGACGGCATAGGTCGCGCTACAGGTGATGGCCTGGCCGCTGGCCAGCTGCGCCACCGGCAGGCTTGTCACCGTGTTCCCGACCGTGCACTCCCAGCTGTCGAGCCCATCGATGAGGGCATCGCTGATGTCGACGTTGGTGAGCGTGGACGCACCGGTGTTGGTGGCCGTCACGGTGTAGACGATCTCGTCGCCCACGGCGCTGTAGGTGAGTGGGCTGGCGGTCTTCTCGATCTCGAGCTGGGCCAGCGGGATGTCGAGGTCATCGCAAACCTCGGGCGTCTGGTCGCTGACGGCGCAGGCTGAGTTGGGCACCGAGCCGGCTTCTACGTCGGCCGCGGTGACTTCGTACGTTGCGGTGCAGGTGATGGACTCGCCGCTGGCGAGCTCCGCGACGACCAGCGTCGGCGTGCACACCCAGCTGTCGAGGCCATCGATGAGGGCATCGCTGATATCGACGTTGGTGAGCGTGAACTCGCCCGTGTTGGTGGCGGTCACGGTGTAGACGATCTCGTCACCGGCCGCGGTGAAGTAGTCCACGTCAGCCGACTTCACGATCTCGAGCTCGGACAGGTAGACCGTCTCGTCATCGCAGACCGGCTCGGACGTCTCGGCGCTGACGGCACAAGCGGTGTTGGGCACCGAGCCGGCTTCCACGTCGGCCGCGGTGATCTCGTAGCTGGCAGTACAACTGATCGAAGCGCCAGGGGCCAGGGTGGCCGGGATCTCCGGCGTGCACTCCCAGCTGTCGAGGCCATCGATCAGGGCGTCGCTGACGTCCACGTCGGTGAGCGTCGCCATGCCGCTGTTGGTGGCGGTGATGGTGTAGCTGATGAGGTCACCCGCTGCGGCGTAGAAGCCGGGGTCGGCTGACTTCTCGATCTCGAGCTCGGCGTAGTAGTTGGTGATGGTGCAGGTGAGTGCATCGCCGAGTGCGATGGTCACGTTGCCCTGGGCATCGCAGTCGTCGCCCCATTCGCCGGCCACGTAATCGGAGACATTCATGACCTCCGAGGCCGTGTAGCTTCCGGGAGCGAGGTCGACGGGCGTGCCCCAGGCAACCAGCTGCGTGTCGATGTAGGGGTCGAAGTCGTCCACGGTGGCAGAGCCGCCGGAGACGGTCTTGACGAGGGTCAAGGTGGCCTGCTGCGCGGTGTTGGTCAGCGTGCAGGTCTTGGCCTCGCCGAGGGCGACGGTGATCTCGCCGTCAGCGTCGCAGTCGCCGCTGAAGCCGTCGAAGGTGTAGCCGGGGAGCAGCGTCTCGGCAGCGGTGTACGTGCCGGGCGCGACCGGCACGGCCACGCCACTGCTGACGGCCTGGCCGTCGAGGGTGAGATCGAAGTCATCGGGGCCGGCGGTGGCGCCGGTCTGGCCGTTGTTGACGACCTTGGTGACGGTGATGGTGGCCTGCTGCGCGGTGTTGACGATGGTGCAGGTGACCTCGTCGCCAAGCCCCAGCGTGACGCTGGCGCCGTCGCCGTTGTCGCAAGACCAGGTTCCGGGCGCGTAACCGGCCGGACCGCCGTCCTCGCTGAGGGCATAGCTGGCGCCGGCATAGACAGGCTCGAACTGACCCGAGCCGCCGGCGTTGCTGAAGTTGCGATCGACGGGGTCAGGCGCCGATGCGGCAGCCGACAGGTTCCAGTCGTCGGCGACGGCGCTGCCGATGTTGCCGTTCTCGACTTCCTTGACGAGCTTCAGTGTCGGCGTCTGGTCATCGTTGGTGATGACGCAGGTGGCCGTGGCCGCCGATCCAACGGCGACGTTGCTGCAGTTGGAGTAGCTGACGTCGTAGCCGGGCTCGATGGGTGCGGTCTCGGTGACCGAGTACGTCCCGGTCGCGACGGTCAGGCTGTTGCGGCCTCGCAGCTCGTTGGAGCCATCCTGCGCGAAGGACACCGGGCCCTGGGCGCTGGGACCCGCTACGTCGAATGCGAAGTCGGTGGCGACGGCAGTGCCGCCATCGTCGTTGACGACGACCTTCTCGACCACGAGCGTGCCGGTGTCACGACGGTTGGTGAAGGTGCAGGTGATGGCGGCTGCACTTGCAGCGCCATCCGCGACATCGTCGATGTCGTCGAGCGTCAGCCGGCCGGTGTTGAGGTTGACGCTGTACTGGCTACCAGGGATGGAAGCACCCGTGCCGTCGACACAGCTGACGCCTGTCAGGCTCCAGCCGGACGGCACATCCTCGGTGACGACAACGGTCTCCCGGGAGGGCAGGAAGGCGATGGGGCCCTCGGACTGGCCGGGCGCGAGATCCCAGCTCCGGCCGCCCCAGGGCGACTGGTTGCCGAGCGTGCTCGTCGACGAGAAGTCGAAGTCCGGAGAGCCACCGAACGCACCGGCCTTGACCTTCTCGATGGTCAGCGACCGGACCTGCACCAGCTCGGCGTAGAGGCAGCCGTAGGTGGTGGTGCTTTCAGCGGTGATGAAGGAGTCGACGACCTTGGAAGGATCGTATGCGGGGCAGCTGGGCGGCGGATCGCCGATGTCGCCCTCGCCGACCCTGTTGAAGCCAAGCAGCAACAGCTGGTACTGGATGCCGCCGATGGTGATGGGCTGGTCGCCGATGGTGTCGGAGAAGGTGGTCCGGTCGGGGCAGGGCTGGGTCGTCCCCGGGATGCCGCAGGGGTTGGCGCTGTTGGGCGTCTCCCACAGCGTCCACGGGAAGCCGAACGTCGTGCCGAACATCCGGATATTCAGCGTGCCATTGAAGAAGTTGTCGCCCTGGATGGGATTGTTGCTGTGCGTCATCTGGCCCAGCGTGAAGGGCGTGCCGGTGGGCACCGTGGTGGCAGCCGTGGGCGAGAAGCCGAGGGCGCTCTGCGTCGTGAGGCTGAGGCTGCTCGGGCAACTGCTGCCCTGGCGCCCGTGCGCGGTCCAGGCGGTGGACTGGGCGTCGGTCGCCTTCACGAAGCGGGTCTGTGAGGCGCTGCCGTCCTGCGGCAGGTACCTGATGCAGTCATTCGTCCCGCTATCCATCTGCGCTTCGACCACGACGCCGATATCGGCGGCGATGGCGAATGGCGAGGTGAACGTGGCGGTACTGCCGCCATCGCGGCTGGTGGACTTCGGCTCGGTCTTGGGCTCCTCGACGACGGGTTCCTCGGACGGCTCGGTCTTGGGCTCCTCGACGACGGGTTCCTCGGCGACAGGAGCGTCGAGCGTGGGCTCGACAGCGGTGGGCTCGACGGCCACGGCCTGGGGTCGGACCTGGACAGGTTCGACCTTGGCGATGACGCGGCCCTTGCCGGTGAGGCGATCGGCCTGGGCGCGCACGTCGATGTCGCTGTCGTCGAGCAGGGTGATACGGGTCTTGTAGCCGAAGGCGTTCGAGAGGCGCGCGGAATCGGCCGGCTCCACGGACCACTTGGCCCGTACCCGGGTGCAGTCATCGTCGTCGGTGCCGGGCTTCTTGTCAGGCCCGAAGGACGCGCCGACATCGGCCGGACAGGTCCATGCGCTGACGACCTTCTTGCCACCGGGGAAGAGCTTCACCTTCTTGGGATACAGGCGCAGCTTCAGGTCGGGCTCGGCGACGGCCGCACCGGCTTCGTTCGCCGCGTCGGCCTCAGGCTTGGGCTCGACCTTCTGGGCGGGCTCGTCCGCCGACTTGGATGCCTGCTTCTGAGCGGTCGGACCGGGCTGTTCGGGTGCCTGCGTCGCCTGGGGCTCCGCAGCCGGCTCGGTCGCCGCAGGGTCTTGGCTGGGCGCCATGTCGTCCTCAAGCGCGATCGCCGATGCCGGGGTCAGGACCAGCACGGCCAGCAGCAAGAAGGACTGCAGGACCGCCAGCAACGTGCCACGCGAGGTGGCGCCGCGGCCGTTGGATAGATACATCGATGCCTCTCCTTCTCGGGATTGCGACGACCCGACATCAAGCGAAAGCCTGATAGATGAATGCGCTCCGCTCTAGATCCCCGGAGCTGATGCTGCGGACGTCCGTCGTGGCTCGGCACTCGTCCCCCGCTGCATGCGAGTAGTCTCGAGTCCTACGGACTTCTTGGCAACCGCCCCCAGTACTGTCGGCCCAGAAGCGTTGTCCCTTCGCACCGTTTGTCCCGCACCACACGTCAGCAGACCGCACTCACGCGCACACGACCATCCCGCGCCTCACCAGACACGTCGCTGCTGCAGCAATCGTTAGCAGACCGAACGATGTATCCGAAACGCAGGGATGGGCGGCGCTTGCCGAAAGTACTGGGGTCCTGGCGGGCCTGCGGGACGAGGCCTCCCGAGCAGCAGTCCACGAAGCCGAATAGGATTCCGCGGCATGCCCAAGCTTCTCGCGCTCTGTGTCGCCGCGCTGCTGATGGTCGGCCTGGCCGGGCCTGCCCGCGCTGCCGACTACCCAGCCCGGGACGCGGGCTACCACAGCTACCGTGAGATGGTCCGCCACATCAAGGCGGTGGCGGACGCCTACCCGGGCATCGTGCGGCTCTTCACCATCGGCAGCAGCCACGAGGGCCGCAGCCTGTGGGCAGCCGAGGTGAGCGCGCAGCCGGGGGCGGATGACGGCAAGCCCGAGGTGCTCTTCGATGGGCTCCACCACGCGCGCGAGCACCTGAGCGCCGAGATGCCCCTCTACATCCTCGACCTGCTGACCAGCAAGTACGGCAAGACGGGCAGGCTGGGCCAACGTGTCACCAAGCTGGTGAACGCACGGCGTACCTGGATCGTGTTCATGCTGAACCCCGACGGCCTGCAGCACGACCTGAGCGGCAAGCCATACCGGAGCTGGCGCAAGAACCGCCAACCCACGCCAGGCTCGAACAAGATCGGCACCGACCTCAACCGCAACTATGGCTATCGGTGGGGCTGTTGTGGCGGCTCCTCCGGCAGCCCAGGGGCGTGGGACTACCGTGGCCCGCGCCCCTGGTCGGCGCCAGAGTCCCGGGCCATGCGTGACTTCATCCAGAGCCGTGTGCTGGACGGCCGACAGCGCATCCGTACGCACATCACCTTCCACACTTCCGGCGAGCTGGTGTTGTGGCCCTACGGCTACACGCGCCGCGACCTGCCACCCGACATGACCGAGCTGGATCTGCGCACGTTCCGGGCCATGGGCAGAGCGATGGCCGCCAGCAACGGCTATCGCGCATCGCAGTCCAGCGACCTGTATCCCACCGATGGCGACATGATCGACTGGACCTATGCGCGGCAGCGCATCTTCTCGTTCACCTTCGAGCTGTATCCGCGGGGCGGCAGCGGGCCGCGGCGCTACTACCCCCCAGACGAGGTCATCGGCCGCGAGACGCGACGCAACCGCGACGCGGTGCTCTACCTGATGGGCAAGGCGCTGTGCCCCTACTCGGCGCTGGGCAGGCAGGCGGTGCGCATGAACTGCGGTCCGTTCTTCGATGACCTCGAGATCGACCGCGGCTGGCGCGTGGATCCCGACGGCACCGACACCGCGAGCGACGGTGCCTGGCAGCGGGGGGACCCACTGAAGGGCGAGCTGCAGCTGGGCTCCGCGGCATCTGGTCAGTCGGTGCTCATCACGGGCCGACGCCCGGGCCACGACGTCGATGGCGGTCGCACGAGCGTCCGTTCGCCGCTCATCACGCTACCCGCGAACGGGAAGGCCACGCTGCGCATGCGCTACTGGGTAGGCCTCGGCGCGACGGCCACGGCAGCCGACGGGCTGCGCGTGCACGTCGTCGATCGCGATGGTCAACGGCTGGCGACGCTGCTACAGGTCTCCGGCACGGGCAGCAGGCGCAAGCCGGCCTGGAAGTCCCTGGTGCAGCCGCTGCCGAGCGACCTCGGGGTGCGGCGGGTGGCCATCGAGCTGGTGGCGGTGGACGCGGATGATGACGCCACCGTGGAGGCGGCGGTCGACGACGTGCGCATCACCGCCGGCTGAGGCGACAGCGGATGCCGCGCCGGCTTCCGTCCTTCGAGGGAACCCGCTACGATGCGAGCGTGCCCGTCCCACGGTGTGGTGCTGGACGGTCTAGACCCGTTCGGGAGCAGCGCCGCCGAGCCTGCCCCGACGCAGAGGAGGAACGCATGCGCAGGTTCACCACAGCATCCCTGGCGCTCACCATCGCGGCCACCGGCGTGCTGGCCGGCGGTGCGCTGGCAGTGGCGCAGGATGGTGCCGATCTCAAGATCGGCCTCGTGACCGACGTCGGGACCATCGACGACCGCAACTTCAACCAGTACAGCTGGGAAGGTGCCGTGCTGGGTGCTGAGGCCGTCGGCGCGCCCGCGCCGCAGTACGCCATCAGCCAGCAGTCTGCCGACATCGGGCCCAACATCCAGGCCTTCGTCGACCAGGCATACGACATCATCGTGACGGTCGGCTTCGCCGCCGGCGCAGACACCATCATCGCCGCCAAGGCCAACCCCGACATCAGGTTCATCGGCGTCGACCAGGCTCCGTGCATCACGGAGGAAGGCGATCCGGACGACACCTTCAGCTGTGCCGGCGATCCGGCCACCTTGCTGCCCAACCTGCAGGGCCTCAACTGGCGCGAGCAGCAGCCCGGCTACCTTGCCGGCATCATCGCGGCCGACGTCAGCGAGACCGGCCATATCGCGGCTGTCGGCGGCACCGCCGTCATCCCGGCCGTGGTCAACTACATCGAGGGCTACGCGAACGGCGCCAAGTCGGTCAACCCCGACGCGGTCGTGACCGTGACCTACGTCTCCGTTGCACCCGACAACGCCGCCTTCAACGACCCGGCCGGCGGGCAGGCCATCGCCCAGCAGCTGCTGGCGCAGGACCCCGAGATCGATGTCCTCTTCCAGGTCGCCGGCAAGACCGGCAACGGCGTGCTGCAGGCTGCCTGCGATGCCGGCATCTGGGCAGTCGGCGTCGACGTGGACCAGTACCTCTCCACCCCGGAGACGGCTGGCTGCACCGTCACCAGCGCTGAGAAGAAGCTCTCCAACTCCGTCCAGAGCGCCATCGAGCGCATCGCGGCCGGAGAAGACCAGGGCGGCTCGCTGTTCCTGGATATCTCCACCGGTGACGTGGGCATCAGCCCGTTCCACGAGCACGAGGACGCGGTCAGTGCCGAGGCGATCGCAGCTGTCGAGGCTGCCACCGCCGGCATGATCGACGGCTCGCTGGTCACCTGCGAGGAGCAGGCCGGAACCGGCTTCTGCGTCCAGACGCTGCCGTAGACCAACGCTCCGGCTGCGCAAGCTGAGTTGATGACGAACGGGTCGGCCGCTGGGTCGGCCCGTTCGTCGTACGAGGGCCCGTACCACTGAGGACCCACGGACCGTGACCGCGCCCACGCCCGATCAGCCCGCCGAACGGGTCGCCGCCCCCGCGTTGGAGATGCGCGGCATCACCAAGCGCTATCCCGGTGTCGTCGCCAACGACGGTATCGACCTGGAGGTGCGTCCGGGTGAGATCCACGCCCTGCTGGGCGAGAACGGCGCGGGCAAGTCCACGCTCATGAACGTGCTCTATGGCCTGGCACGGCCCGATGAGGGTGAGATCCTGCTCGATGGCGAGGTCATCCACATCCAGGATCCGACCGATGCCATCGAACGCGGCATCAGCATGGTCCACCAGCACTTCATGCTGGTGCCGGTGCTGACAGTCGCCGAGAACGTGCTGCTGGGCAAGGAGGCCATGCGTGGCCGCATCTTCCTGGACACGAGCGAAGCCCGGCGCCGCATCAAGGAGCTCGGCGAGCGCTTCGGCTTCGACCTCGATCCTGATGCCCGCGTCGGCGACCTCTCGGTGGGCTGGCAGCAGCGCGTCGAGATCCTGAAGGCGCTCTATCGCGACGCTCGTATCCTCGTGCTCGACGAGCCCACGGCGGTGCTGACCCCGCAGGAGACGGTCGAGGTCTTCGCCGTCCTGCGGCGCCTCGCCGCAGAAGGCCACAGCATCATCTTCATCAGCCACAAGCTGTACGAGGTGCTGGAGGTGGCCGACCGCATCACGGTCATCCGCCGAGGCAAGGTGGTCGGAAGCCGTCTGCCGGACGAGACCGACGAGGATGATTTGGCCGAGCTGATGGTCGGGCGCGAGGTGCAGCTCACGGTCGATCGTGGCGAGAGCCACCCGGCCGAGACCATGCTGCAGGTCACCGACCTGCGGGTGCGCGGTGACCGTGGTGGGGACCGCGTCGACGGCGTCAGCTTCGAGGTCCGCGCCGGCGAGATCTTCGGCATCGCGGGCGTGGCGGGCAACGGCCAGGATGAGCTGGTCGAGGCGGTGATGGGCCTGCGCCAGCCCAGTGGGGGCTCGATCGTCCTCGACGGTGTCGACGTCACCTCCGACGGCCCTCGCGACCTGCACGAGAAGAAGGTCTCGTTCGTGCCGGCCGACCGCCATCGCTTCGGGCTGGTGCTGTCGTTCCCGCTCACCGACAACGTGGTGCTGACCGACTACTACGCGGAGCCGTACTCGCACGGCGTGGTACGAGACGAGGCCGCCATCGCCAAGCGTGCGGCGGAAGCCATCGAGCAGTACGACGTGCGCACGCCCGGCACCAGCATGACGGCCGGGACACTCTCCGGCGGCAACCAGCAGAAGCTCATCGTGGCGCGCGAGTTCGACCGCGACCTCAAGCTGCTGGTCCTCGACCAGCCCACCCGTGGCCTGGACGTGGGCAGCATCGAGTTCATCCACAAGCAGATCATCCGCAAGCGCGACGCCGGCACGGCCGTGCTGCTGGTCTCCGCCGAGCTCGACGAGGTGCTCGAGATCTCCGACCGCATCGCGGTGATGTACCGCGGCAGGATCGTTGATGTGGTGGACGGGCGCACGGCCAACAAGGAGGCGGTGGGCCTGCTGATGGCCACCGGCGGCAGAGGCGAGGCCGCGCGTGGCACCCCGGGGGTGACGACGTGATCGACCGGCTGCTGAGCCGCTCCCTGCGCGGCCAGCTGGCCATCACCGGTGGAGCGGTGCTGCTGGCGCTGGTGGTGGGCGCCATCGTGATGGTGCTGACCAGCCCCATCATCACCGGCAGCCTGGACCCGTGGCTGTGGGCCGAGGCCTACCTCGCCCTGCTCCAGGGTGCGACCGGGATCGCCATCACCTTCGACCCCTTCGCCGTCGAGTTCAGGAGCCTCAACGGCGTCATCGACTCGCTCGTGCGCGCCACGCCCTACATCCTCGGCGGCCTGGCGGTCGGCCTCGGCTTCAAGGCCGGCCTCTTCAACATCGGCGCCCAGGGGCAGTTCCTGATGGGCGCACTGGGAGCGGTCACCGCCGGCATCGTGCTGGCGGATGCTCCTACCGTCATCGCCGTACCGCTGGCCCTCCTGGTGGGCCTGCTCGCGGGTGCCGCTTATGGCTTCATCCCGGGCTGGCTGAAGGCGTTCACCGGCGCCCACGAGGTGGTGGTCACCATCATGCTCAACTTCGTGGCCATCCAGATCATCTCGTGGGCCGTAAGCGGACCGCTGCGGGCGGCCGGCGCCACCTTCGCGCGCACTCCCGACGTGGGCGAGGCCAGGCTCTGGGTGCTCACCGGCACAAGCGGCCACCTGCTGCACTCGGGCGTCATCCTCGCCTTCGTGGCGGTGCCCATCGTGTGGTGGGTGCTATACCGCTCGACCATCGGCTTCGAGATCCGCACGGTCGGCGCAAATCCGGACGCGGCCCGCTACGCGGGCATGCGACCGCGCATGCTCATCGTGCTGACCATGACCGTCAGCGGCCTGCTTGCCGGCCTGGCCGGCAGCATCGAGATCCTCGGCGTCCAGCACTACCTGCCGGCCGCCTATGCCACCACCGTCGGCTTCGATGCCATCACCGTGGCCTTGCTGGGACGCGCCAACCCATGGGGCATCATGTTCGGCGGCCTGCTGCTGGGCGGCCTGCGCGCGGGCGCCCCGCTGATGCAGATCATCGCCGGCGTGCCGGTCCAGATGATCGACATCCTGCAGGGCGTCATCCTCTTCTTCCTGGCCGCCGACCTCATCGTGCGCTGGGTCTTCCGCATCCGGGACGCCAAGGGCGCCACCGTGGACGAGCTCAAGACCGTGACCAGCAGCTACGGCGGATCATCCGCCCCCAGGGGCTGAGGTTGTAGACGTGGACATGCTGTTCGACATCCCGATCCTCGGCATCCTCTTCCAGCTGGTCGACTACATGATCCGGGTGCTGACGATCAACGGGGCCGTCATCCTCGCCCTGGCCGCGCCCATCGCGCTGGGGTCGCTGTGCGGCTTCATGAACGAGCGCTCGGGCGTCGTCAACATCGGCATCGAGGGCATGATGATCGCCGCCGCGTTCAGCGGCTGGTTCGTGGCCTCCCTGGTGGTGCAGGCCTTCCCCGACCAGCCCAAGGCCGACTTCTTCTTCGGGGCCTCGCCGGCCCTGGTCATCGGCCTCGCCGCCGCCATCCTGACGGGCATGGTCGTCTCGGCGGTGCACGCCTGGCTTTCGATCACGGTGAAAGCCGACCAGATCATCAGCGGCACCATCATCAACATCGTGGCCCTGGGTGCGACGGGCTACCTCATCATCATCATCAGCGCGTCCTCGCCGCGGTCGGCCGGCCGCTTCACCCCCTTCACGCCGCCCGAGGCACTGACCGACCTGCCCTTCGTGGGCTGGATCTTCAACATGTTCCTCAACCAGGGCCCCATCACCATGTCGGTGCTGGCGCTGGCGGTGATCATGAACATCCTGCTCTTCCGGTCGCGCTGGGGTCTGCGTACGCGCTCGGTGGGCGAGCATCCCAAGGCGGCCGAGACGGTCGGCGTGGACGTCATCAAGCTGCGCTACCGGAATGTCATCCTGGGCGGCATCTTCGCCGGTTTGGCGGGCGCCTGGTTCACGCTCGACTTCGGCACCTCGTTCCAGGCAGGCATGACCAACGGTCGCGGCTTCATCGCACTGGCGGCGCTCATCTTCGGCCGCTGGCTGCCGCTGGGGGCCTTCGGCGCAGCCCTGCTCTTCGCGGCCGCGAGCTCCTTGAGCATCGCCATCCGCACCGTTCCGCCCACCGGCGACCTGGGTGGCATCCTGACCGCCATCCCGGACCAGTTCTGGTCCGCCCTGCCGTACCTGGTGACCATCATCATCCTGGCCGGCGCCGTCGGACGGAGCGTGGCCCCGGCCGCGGTCGGCAAACCGTATGAACGCGAGAGTGCCTCCTAGCGATCGCCGGCAAAGGCGCTAGGGTGGAACCTGTGAACGCTCCAGAACGACCCACCAGCCGCGGGGGCGGCGAAGTACCGCCCAAGGGCGAGATCCCGCTCCTGGACACGAACGGCGCCCTTGACGTGCTGCGAACAGCCAGGCGCATCGCCATCGTGGGCGCCTCACCCAACCCCTGGCGGCCCTCACACTCGGTCATGCGCTATCTGCTGGACCAGGGCTACGAGTGCGTGCCCATCACGCCCAGGGCCGACCAGGTCCTCGAGCAGCGGAGCTACCCCACGCTGGAAGCGGCGGTCGAGGAGACGGGCGCCAGCTTCGACGTGGTGGACGTCTTCCGGCGGCCGGAGCACGCGCCGGAGATCGCGCGCTCGGCCGTGGCCCTCGGCTGCGGCACGCTGTGGCTGCAGCTGGGCGTCATCAGCACCGAGGCCGCGCGCATCGCCCATACCGGCGGCCTGCGCGTGGTGATGGACCGTTGCAGCGCCATCGACCACCGCCTCCTTCGCGCGCTGCGTGCGTGACGTCGCCGCCGCCCGGTCCCCTGCACCGCACCCAGGCCCGCGCGAAGGTCCGTCTCCGCACCGCCGATGGTCATACAGCACGCTCGGCCTCTGGCTCGTACCATGCCATCGTCGTCGACGAGCCTGCCAAGGAAGGAACCCATGCGCAGCAACCCCATGGCCCGCATCATCATCGGAGCAGCGGCACTGACGCTGCTGGCCTCGAGCTCGGTCAGCGCGCAGAGCCTGCCACCGCCGAGGGAGATCGGGCCGGACCTGCAGACCAGCGTCGTCACCAACGCGCTGGATGACGCCAGGACGAACGAGCTGATCGAGTCCACGGCCAGGGCCTTCCACCTCAAGCTGGGCGGCAAGGCCTCGGGCAAGGGCAGCGGCTGGCGGCCGGAGCCTCCCCAGCCCGGCACCGACGGCGTCGTCGAGGCACTGCTCACGGTCTCGCGGGATCTGCTCACGGTCTCGCGGGAGCGGCCGAGCGTCGTCATCGTGTCCGGCGGTGATGGCCAGGCCACCGTCGGCGTCGCGCGGAACTCCGAAGCCACGGTGTTCATCGACCTGGGCCAGGGACTCCCGTGTGTCACCGAGGACGGCCAGCCCGATCCATCGGGCACCTGCGCCGGTGGCGAGGGTGGCATCCCCTTCAACTACACCGCGGTCGACTTCGCCGTGGAGGATGGCGCCTACCTGGCGGGCCTGCTGGCCGCCGCGGCCAGCCGCAACGACCGCATCGGCATCATCAGCGGCGCCGCCGAGTGCGCCGAGTGCAATCGCTACATCCGCGGCTTCATGAACGGAGCGCGCAGCATCGAGCCCGACATCGGCATCGAGCTGGCCTATCTCGCCGACAACGAGACGGACGGCTTCAGCGATGCAGCCAGTGCCCAGACCTTCACCCGGGCCTTCCTCGACGTCTACCAGCCGGACGTGCTGCTGCCCATCGGGCGGGGCACATCCAGGGCCATGATCGAGGCCGTCTGCGAGGCCGGCGACGTCCTCGCCATCGGCACCGGCATCGACGTCGCGACCAGCGATCCGGACCTGGCACAGTGCGTCCTCACCAGCGTCAGCAAGGACGTCGCCGAGGCGGTGCAAGAGACGATGTACGCCTTCGCCCAGGGCACGACGCTGCGGACCGTGTCATACGGCTTGGCCGATGGCCGGGTCTCGGTCGCGTGGCCACGGCAGTCGCTGCCGGTGGACACGGCTGAGCGCTACAAGGAGGCCGAGACCGCCATCCTGACGGGTCAGATCGACACCTGCCCCGGCGATTGCGGCGCACGGCTGGACGGCGTGGTCGAGGACGAGAGCGAGGCTGATGTCGGGAGCGAAGGCGCGGACGCCGAGGCGGTCGAGCCTGACGACGAGGTGCCTGACGACGAGGTGGAGGCCGACGCTTCGGGGTAGCCCCGCCCCCAGGACGGCTCTAGCCGATGGCCAGTCCCAGCACGACCAAGACGGCACCGGCAGCGATGACGACTCCCCAGAGCAGTGCGCGTCGGCGCATCTGCGCACGCATCACGTCGGCACCGGTGGGGCCGTCAGCGTCCACACCGGTCCGTTTGCCGCGCCACGTCTCGTAGCGCTCGAGGTTGGCCTCGGTCTGGTCGAGGCGACGGATGGTGGCCAGCGGGCCCCGCACCTGCAGGGCGCCCACGGCGATGGCGGCGATGCCGCCGGCGATGAGCGCCAGTCCGACGATGTCCATCTCAGTCGACCTCCAGGGTGCTCCGGATGAGCTGCTGCACCAGCCCGGCATCGGCCTGGCCGCGTGTCTTCTGCATGACCCGGCCGGTGAGGAAGCCGATGGCTTTCTGGGCGCCGGCACGGATGTCGGCCACCGCGGCCGGGTTCTCGGCGATGACCTCGTCGACGGCCACCTGCAGCGCGGCTGCGTCGCTGATCTGGCGGAAGCCCGCCTCGGCAACGACCTCGGCCACGGGCCGACCGGTGCGCGCCACGCGCAGCAGCACCTCCTTGGCGTTGGTGCCGCTGACGTGGCCGTCCTCGACCAGGCGCACCAGCGCCGCCAGCTGGGTGCCGCTGA
>DATHSE010000192.1:0-6447 GCA_035464455.1 Anaerolineae bacterium
CTGCAGGTCGTCTCCATCTCGCTGACCTCGATCATCGCCTACCTCTATCCGGCCATCGTGGCGGTGATGGCGACCCGCTTCGTCCGACGCCTCGAAGGACGCCGCGCCTGGCTGGCGCTGGGCATCTCCATCGTGGGCATCGTGCTCACCGTCGGCGGCATCCCCGCCGGGGAGCTGCCACCCACGTGGGGCCTGGCGCTGGCCTTCGTCAACCCCGTCATCTACGCCACCTGGATCGTGCTGCAGGCCCGACTGGCGGGCGAACGGCCCACCCGCCCAGCGTCCGTGCATAGCAGCCTCGCGTCCGGTGGCCTGGCCGCGCATAGCAGCCTCGCGTCCGGCGGCCTGGCCAGGCCAGGCGTCGGCATGACCAGGACCGCGGCCGACAGCGAAGCCATCCCCATCCCACCGGGCGAGGCCGAGATGGTCACCGCGTCTCCCGACCCCTCCCCTGCGGTAGCGCTGATGACGACCGCCACGGCGCTGGCGTATGCCCTGCTCCTGCTCGCCAGCGGCGGCTCGACCTCGCCGCTGGACGTACCCGACGGCACCTGGCCGGCGCTGCTCGGCCTGGGCCTGCTGGCCACCGCCGTGGCCATCGGGGCGTTCTATGCTGGTGTCAGGCGGGTGGGGGGCGCGCGCGCCTCGCTCATCAGCACGGTCGAGCCCGTCTACACCGTGGCCCTCGCCATGATCCTCTTCGGCGAGCAGCTCACCGGCATGCAGCTGGCCGGCGGCGCGCTCGTCATCGGCGCGGTCATCCTCGCCGAGACCGGCCGGCCCGATACAGTAGCGCGGGACGTCGACTGACCTCCCGACCCGCAGCAGGAGCCCAGCCATGCGTCTCGTCTCATATCTCGATGCCGCCGGCGACCGGCTCGCGGTCGAGCACGAGGACGGTCGCATCTGGTCGAGCCGGTCGCTGGGTGCGGGTCTGCCCGGCTCGATGGGCGATCTGCTGACCGGCGGCGAGGCGGCCCTGGCGGCACTGCGGTCGGCCGCTCGCTCGGCAGGCAGTGATGGGCGCCCGGGTGAGGTCGACCCAGCCGGCCGCATCGCACCGGTGCCACGCCCGGGCAAGGTCGTGGCCATCGGGCTCAACTACCGCGACCATGCGGCCGAGCTGGGGGTCGACATCCCGCCCCTGCCGCTGATGTTCGCCAAGTTCCCCACCTCCGTCATCGGCGACGGCGCGACGGTCGAGTGGGACCCGCGGCTGACCGACGACGTCGACCTGGAGGCGGAGCTGGCCGTCGTCATCGGCCGCCGGGCCCGCCGTGTGCGCCCGGAGGAGGCGGCCGCATACGTCCTCGGCTACACCTGTCTCAACGATGTCACCGCCCGCGACCTGCAGTTCGCCGACGGACAGTTCGTGCGCGCCAAGTCGCTCGATACGTTCTGCCCCATCGGTCCGGCGCTGGTCACCGCCGATGCCATCCGCGACCCCGGCAGCCTCCGCATCCGCAGCTACCACAACGGCACGCTGATGCAGGACTCCAGCACCGCCAACCTCATCTTCGGGGTGCCCGAGCTGGTGTCATTCTGCTCGCAAGCCTTCACCCTGGAGCCCGGCGACATCATCGCCACCGGCACGCCTGGAGGCATCGGCTACTTCCGTCAGCCCAAGGTATCGATGCACGAGGGCGATGTCATGGCCGTCGAGATCGAGGGCATCGGGCGACTCTCGAACCCATGTCACGAGGTCCATCCCGACTGACGTCGCAGCAGGGCGGCCGGACGGCTCCGCCGGGGCAGGCTACTGGGTCGAGAGCAGCGCCTCGCCGAAGATGCCCAGGGCCTCCTCGATCTCGGAGCGCTGGACGTCCAGCGGCGGGATCCAGCGCACCACGTTGCCGGCGCCGCAGGTCAGCACCAGCAGACCGCGCTCGGCCGCAGCCGCGCTGAGCGCACTGCCCAGTGCCACGGCCGGCTGGGCATCGGGGTCCTTGATCAGCTCCACGCCGATCATCAGGCCGGGGCCGCGCACGTCGCCGATGCGTGGATCCTCGAGCGCCAACGCCTGCAACCCGGCGGAGAGCTCAGCGCCGCGTTCGGCCGCGTTGGCCACCAGGCCCTCCTCGCGGATCACCTCCAGGACTGCGATGCCGGCAGCGCAGGCCACGGGGTTGCCGCCGTAGGTGGAGCCGTGGGCGCCCACGCCCCAGCGCTCCTGCAGCTCTCGCGGCGAGACCAGCGCCGCGAGCGGCATGCCGTTGGCGATGGCCTTGGCAAGGAGCACCACATCGGGCTTGATGCCGGCGTGCTCGAAGGCCCACATGCGGCCGGTGCGCCCGTAGCCGGACTGCACCTCGTCAAGGATGAGCAGGATGCCGTGGCGGGTGGCCAGCTCACGCAGGCCCTGCAGGAAGGCCAGGGGCGCGGGCACGTAGCCACCCTCGCCCTGTACCGGCTCGAGGATGAAGGCAGCCGTGCGCGAGGGCTGGATCTGCTGGGCGAACAGCCGCTCGAGGTGGTCCAGGCAGACCTCGCTGGCCCTGGCCTCGTCGCCGCCGAAGTCGCGGAACGCGTTGGGGAACGGGGCGATGTGCACGCCGGGTACCAGCGGGTCGTAGCCGCTGCGGTAGTTGAGGCTGGAGCTGGTGAGGCTGGTGGCCCCGTAGGTACGCCCGTGGAAGCCACCGGAGAACGCGATGATGTGACTGCGACCGGTCGCACGACGAGCCAGCTTCATGGCGCCGTCCACGACCTCCGCGCCGGAGTTGCCGAAGTACACGGTGTCCAGCCCGTCCGGCATCTCCTCGACGATCATCTCCGCCAGCCGCGTGACCGGGTCGAGGTGGCCGAGACCGTTGCACACGTGGATGAGCTCGTCGACCTGCTTGTGGATGGCAGCGTTGACCCGCGGGTGGGCGTGCCCCAGCGCGGTCACGGCGATGCCGTTGGCGAAGTCAAGGTAGGAGCGGCCGTCACTGTCGAAGAGGCGGTGGCCCTCGCCGCGGACCCACGCCTGCTGGTAGTAGCGGCCGAGGACGGGCGACAGCGTGGCGGTGGAGCGGTCCTGGATGGAGCGGGCGGTATCGGTCATGGCTGCAAGCATACGGGCAGCGGCAGCGCGCGCGCCTGCCGGCGATGTGCGGCTAGTAGCGGCGGCCGCGCAGCTTGTCGAGGTCGAAGCGGGCCGTGTCGGCGATGGCCATGACCGCCATCGTGCCGGCCTGCACCGGGTCGCTGACGACGAGGTCGGCCTCGGCCGAGACGGAACCGGCCATCGACAGCGACACCACCGGGATGCCGCGGTCGCGCAGCTCACGCACGGCACGCGTGATCTCGCCACCCATGAGCGAGCCCGCCAGGACCAGGATGTGGGCACGCGGCAGGTCGGCGACGGCGCGCACGGCTGCGGCGATCTCAGCCTCGCCCACGAGAGCCATGGTGTCGACCGAGATGCGCTCGCCGCGCAGGTTGTGGCGGTCGCTCTCCGAGACCGCGCCCAGCGCGACCTGCGCCACCTGCGCTCCCCCACCGATGACGATGACGCGCTTGCCGAAGATCTGGCCGAGGGTCGGACGTGCGTCGGCCGAGGTCACCCCCGGCACGCTCAGGGCGACCTGCGTGGCTTCGATCGGGCCCAGATCGCGCAGCTCGAGATCGAAGACGCGGGTGACCTCGTCGCCTTCGCCCTTCTTGGTGGCCGGGAACGAGTTGATGGTGACCACGTCGGCGCCGGCCGACCGCAGGCGCAGCAGGATCTCGGTCAGGTCAGCCGCATCGGTGGTGCGCACCTCGATGGCGGAGAGGACGTTGTCATCGCTGGGGATGGACAGGTCGGGGATGTCACCCTCGCGGGCGTCGTCGTGGCTGCTCATGGGTGCTCCAACTATCGCATAGCTGCGACCGATCACACGTGCCCCGCGACCGACCTTCCGCGGCCGTGCCATGTATCGTCAGCTGACCATGACCCAGACCACCAGCCGGGCTTCCGCCAGCCCTTCCCTCGGCGGCCGCGCCACCATCCGCGTCGGCATCATCGGCGCCGCCGGCATCGCCGGGGGCGAGCTCGTGCGCCTGCTCGAGCGCCATCCCAACGTGACCATCGCCGGCCTGCAGGGCCGCGACCGGGATCACCAGCCCATCGCCGTCACGCAGCCGCAGCTGGCCCGTACCGGCCACATCTTCGAGACCACGCTGCCGCGGGTCGACGCGGTGTTCATGGCCCTGCCCCACGGCGCCTCGGCCACGCTGGTGCCGGACTTCGTCGAGCAGGGCATCGCCGTCGTCGACCTGGGCTCCGACTACCGGCTCCACGATGCTGCCGACTACGAGCGCTGGTATGCCTACACGCACCCCTTCCCCGAGCTGCTGGCGAAGGCGGTCTACGGGCTGCCCGAGCAGCATCGCGCCGAGCTGCTGGCACTGCAGGGGGCCGACACGATCGTCGTCGCCTCACCGGGCTGCTATCCCACCACCGCCCTCCTGGGCCTCTACCCGCTGGCACGGGCGGGCCTCATCGCGGACGTGGTGGTCGACGCCAAGAGCGGCGTGTCGGGTGCCGGGCGCTCCGTGCGGGCGGACCTGATGTTCGCGGAGGTCAACGATTCGGTGAAGGCCTATGGCGTCGGCGGGCACCGGCACACCGCCGAGCTCATCCAGGAGCTCCGCGATGCCGGACCCGACGCCACGGCCAATCCCGGGGCGGCCAGCGTCGACTTCCTGCCGCACCTGGTGCCGATGAACCGTGGCATCCTCGCGGCCGGGCACGTGCGACCCACGCGCGCAGTCAGCGCCGATGAGCTGCGCGAGCTCTACGACGCCGCGTACCGTGACGAGTACTTCGTGGAGGTGGTGGATACGCCGCCGTCGACCGGCCACGTGCGTGGATCCAACTTCGCCCGTGTCTTTGCCCATCTCGATGAGCGCACCGGCCGCATCACCACCATCTCCGTCGAGGACAACCTCGTGAAGGGCGCCGCGGGCCAGGCCATCCAGGCCTTCAACCTCGTCTTCGGCCTGCCCGAGTGGGCCGGCCTCGAGCAGCTCCCCCTGGTCCCGTGAGACCGCTCGGGGCGGTTGACCCGGACCTGCCGCCGGTCGAACGTGCCGCCCGATTGCCGCGTGGCTTCCGGGCCTCGGGCAGCAGTGCCGGCATCAAGACCTCAGGTGGGCTCGACCTCGCGATCGTGCTGCCAGAGGACGGACCGGCGGCCGTCGCGGCGACCTTCACCACCAACCGCCTGCCGGCGGCGCCGGTGCGGTTGAACCGGGAGCACCTGGCCGCGACCGAGCCGGGGGGGCTGGGCGGATACGGCTGGACGGGCGCGATGATGGCCACCAGCGGCTGCGCCAACGCGGCCACCGGTGCCGCCGGCCTGGCCGACCAGCGCAGCCTCGCCGCCGCGCTCGCCTCGGCCACCGGCTGCAGCAGGGAGCAGGTGCTGGCGATGTCCACCGGGCTGATCGGCACCCGCCTGCCGGTCGAGCGCATCTCGGGCGCGATCGAGGCCATCGTGGCCGGCGGCCTGGGCCGCGATGACGACGCCTTTGCCGACGTTGCCGAGGCCCTGCGCACCACCGACTCGCGCGCCAAGGTGGCGGCCATCCGGGTGCCGCTGCCCGGTCCCGACAGCAGCCCGGTGGAGGTGACCATCAGCGGCGTCGCCAAGGGCGTGGGCATGATCCACCCCAACATGGCCACCATGCTCTGCTTCGTCCTCACCGACGCTACAGCCGCACCCGCCACGCTTCACGCCCTGCTGCGCCCGATCGTGGCACGCACCTGGGACCAGATCAGCGTGGACGGCGACCAGTCCACCAACGACACCGTTCTGCTGGCGGCGTCAGGCGCCGCCGGCGCAGTGCCCCTCGAGGCGGACCCCGCTGCCGCGGCGGCCTTTGCCCGTGCGCTGGAGAGCGTGGCCCGCTCGCTGGCACGCCAGCAGGCGGCGGACGGCGAGGGTGCCACCACGCTCATCACCTGCGCCGTGAGCGGTGCCCTCGACGATGCCGCCGCGCGCGCCGCTGCGCGCGCCGTGGTCAGCAGCGACCTGGTCAAGGCCGCGGTCCACGGCGCCGATCCCAACTGGGGCCGCATCGCCATGGCGGTGGGCAATGCCAGCCTGGCCGCCGCAGCGGTGCTCGAGGCCGCCGGGCTGGCGCCTGCTGCCGCACGGACGCGGGCCGGCCAGCCCGTGGAGCTCGACGCTGACCGGCTGCAGATCGACATCGAAGGCACGCCCGTCTTCGCCGGCGTTCCCGTCGCCTTCGACGCGACCGACCTCAGCCGTCGCATGCGCGCTGCCGACGTGCTCATCCGCGTCGACCTGGGTATCGGTCACGGGTGGGGGGAAGCCTTCGGCTGCGACCTGACCGAGCAGTACGTCATCGAGAACTCGGAGTACTCCACGTGACCAGCTCGCCGGTCGTGGTCAAGCTCGGCGGCACCACCATCAGCGAGCAGCGCGATGTGCTGCTCGAGATCGTGGAGGAGCG
>DATHSE010000193.1:0-8425 GCA_035464455.1 Anaerolineae bacterium
CTCGCCGTCGGGCAGGTACTGCCAGGCGGTGTCGGCGCCGGGATGGTGGTCCTCGATCGGCGCGCCACAGAGGGCGATCGCGTCATCGAAGCGGCGCGCCCCCAGCACGTCGTCGCGGGTCATGCGGTAGTCGCCGTACACGCGCCGCGTCTCGCGTACACCGATCTGCGCCGACAGCGCCACCAGCGAGGCATGCTCGTAGCCGGGCACCTTGTCACGCAGGAAGCGGGCGTACTCGACCGCCTGGCGTCGCCCCGCCATCTCGGCTTCTGCCAGCAGCTGCGGGTCGGTGGCGTTGATCACGGCGCCATCCTCGCGGCGGAAGGAGGGCACGCGCGTCATCACCGTCGCGATCATGCCCTCGATGGGCGTGATGTGGTCGGAGCCTTCGCGCCGGGGCAGGTCGTAGTCGCCCGAAGCCGCGGCCGCGGCCATGCGCTCGTGCATCTCGGCGGTGCTGATGCGCTTGCGCGCGGTGATGTCGACGTTCACCATCTTGAACGTCGTCGTCAGCGTCTGGGCCGGCTGCTCGGCGCCCGCCAGCTCGAAGCCGAAGCCGGCGTGGTAGGTGAGGTCCGCATCACCGCTGGCGTCGACGAAGACCCGTCCGCCGATGCGTACGAGACCGGCCTTGGTGGCCACCAGCAGCTCGCTGACGCGGCCGTCGTGGGCGATGACATCCTGCAGGAACGCGTGCAACAGCACGCGCACCCCGGCGTCGCTCGCGAGGCGTTCCCAGACGAGCTTCAGGTGCTCGGCGTTGTAGGTGACGCCGGTGCCGGCACCGTAGGTGTTGGGCCGCTCGACGACTGGGCCCAGCTCGTGCAGGCCGGCGACGACGTCATCGGAGATGCCGCCGGCGATCTTGAGCGAGCGGCTGCCGGGGGTGTAGAAGCCGTAGAACGTGTCCAGCACGGCGGTGCTGGTGCCGCCCATGAACGCCTGCTTCTCGATGAGCAGGACCGATGCACCGGTGCGCGCGGCGGCGATGGCGGCGCTGGCCCCGGCGGTGCCGGAGCCGACGACAACGACATCGGCGCTGGCGGCCAGCGGTGGCGAGATGATCAGCCGCTCGTCGGTCACCTCTTCGCCCCCTCCCACGTCTCCGGCACGGGGATGGCACCCTCGCCGTCGTAGGCCTGCTTCACGCGGCGGAAGTACTCCTCGTAGACCTTCTCCAGCTGCTCCGCCCCCACGTCGCTGCCGACGAAGTGCGGGCTGGTGAGCACGGTCGGCACCACGCCGCGCTCCACCAGCAGCTCGGCGGTGCGCGTCTTGAGCGCGTTGACGATGGCGATGGCGCCGATGGAGCTGACGGGGCCGACCTTGAAGGGGATGCCCTCGATGTCGGTGACCGCATCGCCGGGCGGGCTGCAGTTGTCGATGGTGACGTCGGCGATCTCGGCCAGCTTGCGGCCGGAGGGATGCCTCGAGGGCGTGGCCTCGGTGTGCTGCAGCGAGGTCACCGCCACCACCGGCAGGCCCATGGCCCTGGCCAGCAGCGCCACCTCCACGACCGTGCCGTTGATGCCGGTCGAGCTGAAGATGAGAAAGGCGTCGCCGGGATGGATCTTGAACTGCTGCAGGATGATGCGGGCAAAGCCGGGCACCTTCTCGAGGTACATGGCCTGGCGCAGCCCGTTGGGGCCGACGACGCCGACGTGGTTCGAGAGCGCCAGCTCGGCGATGGGATGGAAGCCGGGATACGAACCGATGCGAGGGAACATCTCCTCGGTGTTCATGCGCGAGTGACCTGAGCCGAAGACGTGTACCAGACGATTCGCCGCGATGCTGTCGGCGAAGATGGTGCTGGCCTCGTCGATGGCCTGGGCCTGTGTGCTGCTCACCTGCTCGAGCACGTCTCGAGCGGCGGCCAGCCAGCGATCTGCAGCGGTCACCGCGTCCTCCTGTTTGTGGTGAGCGGCCGGCGCGGCGCCAGTCGCCGCAGCGTGCCGTCGGTGATGGATCGAGCGTCTCGCTCCGTCGGGCTCGTCTCGACGGTTCGCTTGTAGATGTAGCGCGAGCGGTCGCCGCGCAGCAGCACGTGGCCCAGCGCCACGACGACGCCGTTGGAGTCACTCGTGACCCGTCGCGTCAGCAGCGCCGTGGTGTGCGCCGGAACGCCCAGCAGCTCGCACTCCCGCGGCGTGAGGATGACCGGCTCCAGCGTCTCCTGCGCCTCGGCCACGGTCCGGCCGTAGTCGGTCTCGAGCACCTCGTAGAGCGAACGGTGCTCCAGGTCGGTGTGCTCAAGACCTGGGAAAAGCGACGAGCGCAGGTGCGCGGTGTCGAGCACCATGGGCTCGCCGTCGCCGATGCGCAGGCGCTCGATGTAGACGATGTCGTCGCCCGGCAGACAGGCCAAATCGCTGGCCAGCTGCCGGCCGGCCTCGATGACCTCCACGTTGAGCACGCGCGTGGTCATCTTCATGCCGTGCGCCTCCATGGCGTCGCGGATGGAGAAGACGCCGACGATGGGTAGCTGCACGCGGGGTCGTGTCACGAATGTGCCGCGGCCCTGGTGCCGGCTGATGAGGCCACGCTGCTCCAGCTCATCGAGGGCCTGGCGCAGGGTGGAGCGCGAGACATCGAACTCCTGGCACAGCTGGCGCTCCGGTGGCAGGCGGTCGCCCTCCTGCCACTCGCCCGAGGTGATGCGCGCTTCGGCGCGGCTGGCCACGATCGAGTAGAGGGGCTCGCCGGTCACGCGCACACGTCCACCGGTCGAGTCTAGCAGGTTGGTCTGATTGGTAGGTACCTTTCCCGGGCCCGTGGCCCCGTCGCCTCGACCCACAAGACGCCGCGCCATGCTGGGGCCGAGCGGTCGGGGCCCTGCCGTATGATGCGCTGGCGGCGGTGGCACGGTGCCGGGACGCGGGATTCGACAGGAAGAGAGCACGTTTGGCGACGACCCTGACCACCGAGACGACAGCGAGCAACGATCCGAACCAGGCGCGACGCGCGCGCACGGCTGTGCTGCCCGACGTCATGCGCCAGCGCATCCTCGTGCTCGACGGGGCCACCGGGACGCTGCTGCAGGGCCACGCGCTCGACGAGGCAGGCTTCCGCGGCCAGCGCTTCGCTCATCACCCGCGGGACCTCAAGGGCGCCAACGACCTGCTCTCGCTCACGCAGCCCCACATCGTCCGCGACATGCACCGGCGCTACCTCGCCGCGGGCGCCGACATCATCACCACCAACACCTTCAACTCGACCCGCGTGTCCATGTCCGACTATGCCCTGGAGCCGTGGGTGGCGGAGATGAACCGCGCATCGGCGCGCCTGGCGCGCGAGGCTGCCGACGAGGCCGAGGCGGCTGACGGCGTGGCACGCTACGTGCTCGGGTCGCTGGGTCCGACCAGCCGCACCGCCTCACTCTCGCCGGACGTCAACGATCCCGGTGCGCGCAACACCTCCTTCGAGGAGCTGGCCGAGGCCTACCTCGAGGCCGCCCGCAGCCTCGTCGAAGGTGGTGCCGACATCGTCGGCATCGAGACCATCTTCGACACGCTCAACGCCAAGGCCGCCATCTTCGCGGTCGAGACGCTGTGGGATGAGCTGGGCTACCGCCTGCCGCTCGTCGTGAGCGGCACCATCACCGACGCCTCCGGACGCACGCTCAACGGCCAGACGGTGGAGGCGTTCTGGAACACGGTGCGCCACGCGCGTCCGCTGGCCGTGGGCCTCAACTGCGCGCTCGGCGGCAAGCAGCTGCGCCCCTTCGCCGAGGAGCTGGGGCGACTCGCCGACACGTACCTTGCGATCTACCCCAACGCCGGGCTGCCCAACGCCTTCGGCGGCTACGACGAGACGCCGGCGGACACGTCGGAGGTGCTCGGCGGCATGGCCCGCGACGGTGCGGTCAACATCGTCGGCGGCTGCTGTGGCACCGGCCCCGATCACGTCGCCGCCATCAAGGCGGCGGTCGCCGGGGTGGCCCCGCGAGTGGTCCCCAGCATCGAGATGCGCACCCGCCTGGCCGGACTTGAGCCGTTCGACATCGGCCCCGATTCGCTCTTCGTGAACGTGGGCGAGCGCACCAACGTCACCGGCTCGCGCAGGTTCGCCCGGCTCATCGCCGAAGGCTCCTACGGCGAGGCCGTCGAGGTGGCGCGGCAGCAGGTCGAGAACGGCGCCCAGGTCATCGACATCAACCTCGACGAGGGCATGCTCGACTCGGAGGCAGCCATGACGCGCTTCGTGCGCCTGCTCGTGGCGGAGCCGGACATCGCGCGCGTGCCCTTCATGATCGACTCGTCCAAGTGGTCGGTCATCGAGGCCGGGCTGCGCTCGGCGCAGGGGCGGCCCATCGTGAACTCGGTTTCGCTCAAGGAGGGTGAGGCAGAGTTCCTGCGCCAGGCACACCTCGCCCGCCGCTACGGCGCTGCCGTGGTGGTCATGGCCTTCGACGAGGAAGGCCAGGCCGAGACGGTCGAGCGCCGTCTGCAGATCGCGCATCGCGCCCACGGCCTGCTGACACAGCAGGTGGGCTTCGCATCCGAGGACATCATCCTCGACCCCAACATCTTCGCCATCGGCACCGGCCTGCCCGAGCACGACGGCTACGCGGTCGCCTACATCGAGGCGGTGCGCCGCATCAAGGCAGAGCTGCCCGGCGTGCTCACCAGCGGCGGCGTCTCCAACCTCTCCTTCTCGTTCCGCGGCAACGATCCGGTGCGCGAGGCCATCCACGCGGTCTTCCTCTACCACGCCATCGCCGCCGGCCTGGACATGGCCATCGTCAACGCAGGGGCGCTGCCGGTGCTGGACGACCTCGATCCCGAGCTGCGCGAGCGCGTCGAGGACCTGGTGCTGAACCGCCGGCCGGACGCCACCGATCGCCTGCTCGAGATCGCCGACCAGGCCCGCAGCACCGCCAGCGGGACCCAGCGTGACCTCGCCTGGCGCGAGCTGCCGGTGCAGGAGCGGCTGACGCACGCGCTGGTCGAAGGCATCAGCGACTGGATCATCGAGGACACCGAGGAGGCACGCCTGGCGGCCGAGCGGCCGCTGCACGTCATCGAAGGACCGCTGATGGCGGGCATGGACGTGGTCGGCGACCGCTTCGGTGCGGGCCGCATGTTCCTGCCCCAGGTGGTGAAGAGCGCGCGCGTGATGAAGCAGGCGGTGGCACACCTGGTGCCCTTCATCGAGGCCGAGCGGGCAGCTTCCGGCGAGGACATGGCTGCCGGCCCGCGTTCTGCCGGCAAGATCGTGATGGCCACGGTCAAAGGCGACGTCCACGACATCGGCAAGAACATCGTCGGCGTCGTGCTCGGCTGCAACGACTACCAGGTCGTCGACCTCGGCGTCATGGTGCCGTGGACGAGGATCCTGGAGACGGCACGCGAGGAGCGGGCGGACCTCATCGGCCTGTCCGGGCTCATCACGCCCTCGCTGGAGGAGATGCGACTCGTGGCCACGGAGATGGAGCGAGAGGGCATGACCATCCCGCTGCTCATCGGTGGCGCGACCACTTCGAAGGCGCACACGGCGGTGAAGCTGGAGCCGGCCTACTCGGGACCGGTGGTGCACGTGGACGACGCCTCGCGAGCTGTCGGCGTGGCAGGTGCGCTGATGGATCCGGCATCGCGCGAACGGTTCGTGGCCGAGCGGCGCGCGGAGTACGCCGAGGTCCGTCGCTTCCATGAGCAGCACGCCACGCCCGACCGTCGTGTGTCGCTGGCGCAGGCGCGCGCCAGCCGGCTGGTCATCGACTGGGCCGAGGGCGACCCGCCGCAGCCGGCCTTCACCGGCGTTCGCACGTTCGCTGACTACCCCATCGAGGAGCTGCTCGATCGCATCGACTGGACGCCCTTCTTCGCCACCTGGGAGCTGAAGGGCCGCTTCCCGGCGATCCTGTCCGATGTCACGGTCGGGTCGGCCGCGCGCGAGCTCTTCGACGACGCGCAGGTCATGCTGCGCCGGGCCATCGACGAGAGCCTGTTGCGCGCGAACGGCGTGGTCGGCTTCTGGCCGGCGGGTTCGACGGAGGACGACGACATCGTCGTGTGGGCCGACGACGGACGTACGACGGAGCTGGCTCGGCTGCACACCCTGCGCCAGCAAGTGGCACGCAGGGATGGCCGCGCCGACCTGGCCCTGGCCGACTTCGTGGCACCCATCTCCAGCGCCGCCCCCGACCACATCGGTGCCTTCGCCGTCACTGCCGGGCACGGCCTGGCGGAGGCGAGGGCACGCTTCGAGGCGGCACACGACGACTACTCGGCCATCCTGTTGACCGCCCTGGCCGACCGCCTCGCGGAGGCCTTCGCCGAGCGCCTGCACGAGCGCGTCCGGCGCGAGCTGTGGGGCTACGCTGTCGACGAGGCGCTGGACAACGTTGGCCTCATCGCCGAGACCTACCAGGGCATCCGCCCGGCACCGGGCTACCCGGCCTGTCCCGACCACACCGAGAAGGCGACCCTCTTCCGACTGCTGGAGGCCGAGTCACGCGCCGGCATCGAGCTGACCGAGTCGATGGCGATGCTGCCGGCAGCATCGGTGAGCGGCATGTACTTCTGGCACCCAGCGGCGCGCTACTTCGGCGTGGGGCGCATCGACCGCGACCAGCTCGAGGACTATGCCCGACGCAAGGGCTGGTCCACCGTCGATGCCGAGCGCTGGCTGGCTCCCAACCTGGCCTTCTAGCCTTGTCGGCCTGAGCGGTCCGCACGGTGCCCGCGGCTCGTGCGGGCGAGCACCTGCTCGAGGAAGGCAGCGTAGGGCGCCAGCGTGGGGTTCCCGTGCAGGAAGGTCCACTGGCGCTCGCTGTCGCCAGTGCCGATCGTCAGCGTGGTGGTAGCAGCCCGCGGGTCGTCGTCCCAGGCGGCATGGGTGATGTTGGCCAGGGGCACCCACGTCTCCTCGCGCCCATAGACAGTCTGCCAGCGATAGGCGTAGGGCCGACCCCGGTCCATCACCATGAGCACCTCGCCGTCGGTCTGATGGAGCGATTCCAGCAGCCGCTTGTCCACGATGCCGAAGACGATGCGGCGCAGCAGGCCCGATCCGGTCGAGCCGAGCGCCGTGTCGGCCTGGGCTGCGATGGGCTGCATCCCGGGGTCCTCCTCGCGCATCGCCTGGCGCAGGCCCTCGAACCAGAAGCTCAGCTCGTCGATGGGCGTGGCCACGGACAGTGGCGTCGGCACCCAGGCCGGGATGTGACAGCGCTCCTTGACGAGGCTTACGAGGCGCTGCATGAGCTGGCTGGAGACGGTGTTGTAGGGCAGGTCGACCGGAGCGTCGGGGAGGCCCAGGTGGAGGTTGCCCTGCAGCAGGTCCTCACGCACTCGCAGGTGCCCGATATCCCGGTAGGCGATGGCTCTCGCACGGACGCTGCGCCCGTCCCGCTCCAGGACCAGCAGGTCGTCCTCGCACAGTGACACCACGTAGTCGTACAGGTCCATGCCCGGGTGCGCATCGCGCCGCGCGATCCGACGTGGGATCTTGACCGCCAGCAGGGGTGCCTCACTGCGCGCCAGGTGTGGCTCGAAGAGCGGTGGCACGGGGTCGTCGGGGGAGATCTCGATGACCCACGGACCGAAGCGGTCGTACTCCGCGTTGCGCTCGGTCATAGCACGCGCAGGGCGGTGGCCAGGTCGGCGATGAGATCGTCGGGGTCTTCGAGGCCGATATGCAGGCGCACCAGCCGGCCATCGTCGGACTGCTGCCGCAGGCCTCGTCGAGCCTGAGGGACGGCCGGCAGGACCAGGGATTCGAAGCCACCCCAGCTCGCGCCCAGCCCGAAGAGCGTCAGCGACTCGATGAAGCGCGCGTAGGTGGTCTCGTCGCAGCGGCGCAATTCGAGGCTGAAGAGCCCGGCGGCGCCGCTGAACAGGGAGCGCCATAGGGCGTGATCGGGGTCGGAGGGGAGGGCAGGGTAGAGGACACGCTCGACCTGCGGCTGGCTGGCCAGCCAGCGAGCAACCGTGAGGGCGCTGGCCTGGTGGCGCTCAAGGCGGACGCTGAGCGTGCGCAGACCACGCAGACCCAGCCAGCACACGTCGGGAGCGGCCGTCGAGCCGAAGCGCACACACCAGTCACGGGTCGAGCCGAGGGCCTCGTAGCTGCCGGTGGTGAGACCCAGCATGAGGTCCGAGTGGCCGCCGATGTACTTGGTGGCGGCATGGATGGAGATGTCGATGCCCAGGGCGTGCGCGTCGAAGTAGCGCGGCGTACCCCACGTGGAGTCGCAGGCGACGGGCACGCGGTGGCGGGCAGCGATGGCGACCACCTCGCGGACATCGATGAGGCGCATCGTCAGCGACGTGGGGACCTCGATGAAGATGAGGCTGGTGCGATCATCGACCAGATCGGCCAGCTCCTCGACAGTGTCGAAGAAGCCGACCCCGACGGTCTTGCGCAGCTCGCGCTCGGCGAAGCTGCGCGTGGGTTGGTAGACGTCGTGCTGGAGCAGGATGCG
>DATHSE010000194.1:0-4509 GCA_035464455.1 Anaerolineae bacterium
GTCAGCAGGACGTGGCCGATCGAGCTGGCGTGGCGCGCTCGCTCGTGCCGGACCTGGAGCGCGGTCACTTCGGATCCGTGCCGCTCGCGCGCATCCGTGCGGTCGCGGCCACACTCGACATCCGCATCGACCTACTCACGCGCTGGCGAGGAGGCGAGCTGGCGAGGCTGTTGAACGCACGCCACTCAGCACGCAACGACTCGGTCGCGGGCTACCTCGGCGAGCTCGAGGCTTGGCGATCCGCGCCGGAAGTGTCGTTCTCGATCTTCGGCGAGCGCGGCAGCATCGACATCCTCGCCTACCACGTCCTGAGTGGGTCGCTGCTGGTCATCGAACTCAAGACAGAGATCGTCGATGTCAACGACCTCGTCGGCACGCTGGACCGAAAGGCTCGACTCGGCCCCAAGATCGCCGCCGAGCGGGGATGGCGGGCACGGACGGTGAGTCGGTGGGTCATCGTTTCGCGCGACAAGACCAATCAGCGGCGAATCGAAGCGCATCGGTCGATGCTCCGGGCCGCGTTCCCCAGTGACGGCCATGCGATGCGGAGCTGGCTGGCGAACCCTTCGGCGTCAGTCTCGGCACTGTCGATGTGGTCAGCCGTCGCCCCCACAGACACTAGTCCGACTCGTAGTCAGCGAGTCCGCGTGCAGCGCGACGGAGTGAGGTCTCGATGAGCAGGGTAGGAGCGACAAGGAGGCTGGACCGTGCCCTTCTGAGCGTGGGTGACGCCCTCCTGGGAGATCGATGAGTCACGCCACGGGTGTCGCGTCCGCTGCTGACTGATGACCGCCGGCGAAGTCGGACTAGCGTCGGTGGCAACGACGTATGTCCATCGTCACGGCTCACTGGACCCGATACCGTCGTGGCAGGCGACACCTGACCACAAGCCCGGGAGGGAAGACGCCGAGCCGGCCTGACCGCCAAGCATGGTGCGGGGCCGACTCGCGGGGCCGACTCGCGAGGCCGACCCGCGGGGAACGCGGGTGGCAACCGGTTCGGTCCCGCCGTCCCTACAGCGCCAGCGCGACGTCGCTGCGGGACTTGTCCTTGGCCGCGAGCAGCGAGGGCCGGCCGGTGAGATACTCGTCGACGGCACGGGCACACTCGCGGCCTTCGCTGATGGCCCACACCACCAGCGACTGGCCCCGGCGCATGTCGCCGGCCACGAAGACGCCCTCGTGCGAGGTGGCGTAGTCGTTGGCGGCGCAGTTGCCGCGCTCGTCCTTCTCCAGGCCCAGGTCGTCGAGGACGACGTGCTCGGGATGGAGGAAGCCCATCGCCAGCAGCACCAGCTGCGCCGGCAGCTCGAGCTGCGAGTCGGGGATCTCACGGGGCCCGCCCGATCCCCACTCGGACCGCACCGCACTGATGGCTCGCAGCGCACCCGACTCGTCGGCCAGGAACTCCCGCGACATGACGGCCCAGTCGCGCAGGGCACCCTCCGCCTGCGACGAGGAGGTGGAGTACATGCGCGGCCCCGGGTGCGTCGGCCAGGGCGTGGCGGTCGTCCTGCCCTCCGGCGGCCGCGGCATGATCTCGATCTGTGTCACGGAGCGCGCGCCTTGCCGGATGGACGTGCCGACGCAGTCGGATCCGGTATCACCGCCGCCGATGACGACCACGTCCTTGCCGGTGGCCAGGATGTCCGTCCCTGACGGGATGCTGTCGCCGGCCACGCGGCGGTTCGACTGCGTCAGGAAGTCCATGGCGAGCTCGACCCCGGGCAGCTCGCGGCCGGGGATGGGCAGGTCACGCGGCGTGGTGGAGCCGCCGGCGAGCACCACTGCGTCGAACTTCGAGAGCAGCTGGTTGGCGGGATAGTCCACGCCGACGTGGACCCCGGTGCGGAAGGCCACGCCCTCGGCACGCATGACCTCGAGGCGGCGATCGACCACCGACTTGCCCAGCTTGAAGTCGGGGATGCCGTAGCGCAGGAGGCCGCCGATGCGGTCGGCTCGCTCGAAGACGGTGACGTTGTGACCAGCCCGGTTGAGCTGGTCGGCGGCAGCCAGACCGGCGGGTCCGGAGCCCACCACCGCCACCGAGTTGCCGCTGCGGCGATGTGGCGGGCGGGGCGTCGCCCAGCCTTCTTCGAAGGCCTTCTCGATGATGGTGAGCTCGATGTTCTTGATGGTCACAGCCGGCTTGTTGATGGCCAGCACACAGGCCGATTCGCACGGAGCCGGGCAGACCCGACCGGTGAACTCCGGGAAGTTGTTGGTGGAGTACAGCGACGTCAGCGCTCGCTCCCACTTGCCGTGGTAGGCGTGATCGTTGAAGTCGGGGATAACGTTGGCCAGTGGGCAACCCTGGTGGCAGAAGGGCACACCGCAGTTCATGCAGCGCGCGCCCTGCTCCTCCACCTCGGCCGTGGCCATCGGCAGCGCGAATTCCTGCCAATGGCGGATGCGTTCCTCCACCGACTGGTAGGCCGGAACCTTGCGCTCGAACTCCTTGAAGCCGGTGTCCTTGCCCATCTCGTCCCCTACGCCGCCACCGCGGTCTCAGCCGCGAGATCGGCCAGTGCGCGCTTGTAGTCGCGCGGCATGACCTTCACGAAGCTGCCCAGCTGCACATCCCAGTCGTCCAGGATGGCTCGCGCCCGGACCGAGCCGGTGGCCTGCGCGTGCTCTTCGATGAACGCGCGAAGCTCGGCCACCTCGAGCACGTCGGAGAGCTCCTCGAGGTCGACCATGACCGGGTTGATGCGTGCGCGCGAGCGCCCGTCGGTATCCCAGATGTAGGCGATGCCGCCGGACATGCCGGCCGCGAAGTTGCGCCCCACTGGGCCCAGGATCACCGCGCGACCGCCGGTCATGTACTCGCAGCCGTGGTCGCCCACGCCCTCGACCACCACCTCGGCACCCGAGTTGCGCACGCAGAAGCGCTCGCCCGCCGGGCCCAGGATGAAGGCCTTGCCGGAGGTCGCGCCGTAGAAGGAGACGTTGCCCACGATGACGTTCTCGTTGGGGTCGTAGCGCGACGCTCGCGGCGGGTAGAGGATGGCCGTGCCGCCGGAGAGGCCCTTGCAGAAGGAGTCGTTGGCCTCGCCCTCCAGCTCGATGGTCAGCCCGCGCGGCACGAAGGCCATGAACGACTGGCCGGCCGAGCCGGTCGCCCGCAGGCGGATGGTGTCCTCCGGCAGCCCCGCCTCGCCGTAGCGGCGGGTGATCTCCTGGCCCAGGATGGTGCCGACGGTGCGGTTGACGTTGCGGATGGCGAACTCAGCCCGCACCGGCTCCCCGCGCTCCAGCGCCGGTCGGGCCAGCGCGATGAGCTGGTTGTCCAGGGCGCGGTCGAGCCCATGGTCCTGGGGCACGCAGCAGAAGGTGCCGGTCCGATCGGTGCCGGGCATGTAGTGCAGCAGGCGTGAGAGATCAAGCTGCCTGGCCTTGTAGTGGGTGATGTCGCGGCGCGGAGCGATCTTGTCCACCCGTCCGACCATCTCGTCCACGGTGCGAAAGCCCAGGCGCGCCATGTGTCGGCGCAGGTCCTCGGCCATGAAGGTGAAGTAGTTGACGACGTGCTCGGGCTCGCCGGTGAAGAGCTGGCGCAGCTCGGGATCCTGTGTCGCCACGCCCACCGGGCAGGTGTTGAGGTGGCACTTGCGCATCATGATGCAGCCCATGGCGATGAGCGCACCGGTGGCCACGCCCCACTCCTCCGCTCCGAGCAGGGTGGCGATGGCGATGTCGCGGCCGGTACGCAGCAGCCCGTCCGTCTGAAGCACCACGCGGTCGCGCAGGTTGTTGCGCATCAGCACCTGGTGGGCTTCCGACAGGCCCAGCTCCCAGGGCAGGCCGGCGTGCTTGAGCGACGACAACGGCGAGGCGCCGGTACCGCCGTCGTGGCCGGAGATGAGGATGACGTCGGCGTGCGCCTTGGCCACACCCGCGGCGATGGTGCCGACGCCCACCTCGGCCACCAGCTTGACGTTGATGCGCGCCCGCGGGTTGGAGTTCTTGAGGTCGTAGATGAGCTGCGCGAGATCCTCGATGGAGTAGATGTCGTGATGCGGCGGAGGCGAGATGAGCCCCACGCCGGGCGTGGAGTAGCGCACGCGCGCGATGGTCTTGTCCACCTTGTGGCCGGGCAGCTGGCCGCCTTCGCCGGGCTTGGCGCCCTGGGCCATCTTGATCTGCAGCTCGTCGGCGTTGACGAGGTAGCTGGAGGTCACGCCGAAGCGGCCCGAGGCCACCTGCTTGATGGCCGAGCGCATGGAGTCGCCGTTGGGCAGCGGCTCGAAGCGCACCGGGTCCTCGCCGCCCTCGCCGGTGTTGGACCGCGCGCCGAGGCGGTTCATGGCGATGGCCAGCGTGGTGTGCGCCTCCCAGCTGATGGAGCCGAAGGACATCGCGCCACTGGCGAAGCGCTTGACGATCTCAACCGCCGGCTCGACCTGCTCGATGGGGATGGGGTCGAAGTCGGTGAACTCGAGCAAGTTGCGCAGGGTGATGGGCTTGTCCGCGCTGTGGTCGATGAGCCGCTGGTACTCGCGGTACAGCT
>DATHSE010000195.1:0-18103 GCA_035464455.1 Anaerolineae bacterium
CTGACGGACGACCCCAACCGGTAGGCAGCGGTGACCGGATCGACCTGATCCGCCACCCGCTGGCTGGGCCGTCTGGTTCATGCCAGATGGCCCAGTGAATCCGACGAGCAGGGACGTTGACTTGCCCGTCGGGGCGCAGTACACTCGCGGCGTAAACGGTTGCGCAAACGGTTGCGCAACGAGGCCTGCTGGCCGGGACCTATCTCGGCCAGAAGCAAACGACAGGCCCTGGAGGGGGCCACAAGGAGGGATCCACCGCATGGTTGGTATCACCAGGAGCCGCTGGCTCACCGCCGGCCTCACCACCATCATGGCGGCCGGGCTGGTCGTCGGTTCGAGCGCGGCCGCCTTCGCGCAGGATGAGGAATGCCCGCCCGCGGAGGTCACGGGCGTCCTCCCCGACCTGACCGAGCAGCTGGGGTACACCCCCAAGGTCGGCCTGATCATGAAGTCGCTGGCCAACGAGTTCTTCCAGCAGATGGATGCCGGCGCCAAGGCCTTCGCCGCCGAGAACACCGAGCTCTTCGAGTTCCAGACCGTGGGCATGAAGGACGAGCGTGACTTCGCCGCCCAGGTCGAGGCCGTCGAGAACTACATCACCCAGCAGTTCGACGTCATCGTCATCGCACCGGCCGACTCCAAGGCCATGGTCGAGCCGCTGGCGCGAGCCATCGAGGCCGGCATCGTCGTGGTCAACATCGATGTCGCGCTCGATGAGCAGGCCAAGGCAGATGCCGGCGTCGATCTGGCCTTCTTCGGTCCGGACAACCGCGCCGGCGCCAAGCTGGCCGGCGACGAGCTGGGCAGGGCCCTTGGCGAGGGTGGCAAGGTCGTCATCCTCGAAGGCAACCCCGAGGCTGACAACGCCGTCCAGCGCAAGCTCGGCTTCGATGACTCCGTCGCCGAGTACGGCCTCGAGCTTCTCGAGTCACGAACCGCCAACTGGGAGACGGAGCTCGCCAACGGCGTGATGACCGACTTCCTGACCAAGTATCCGGACGTCCAGGGCGTCATGGCAGCCAACGACTCCATGGCCCTGGGTGTGGTGTCCGCGCTCGAGGCGGCCGGCAAGGTGGGCGAGGTCCAGGTCGTGGGCTTCGACAACATCCCCGGTGTCCGCCCGCTCATCGCGGACGGCTCCATGCTCGCCACCGTCGAGCAGTTCGGCGCCGATATGGCCGTGTTCGGCATCGAGTTCGGGCTGCGTGAGATGGCCGGCGAGTCCTTCTGCGGCTGGCAGAAGACGCCCGTCGAGCTCGTGACCGCAGCGAACGTCGTCGTCGAGTAGCACTCCACGAAGACAGCGGTCAGCCGCCGCCATCGAGCGGCGGCTGACCGCCATCGACTCGGTCCCACGCACGGAGCCATGCCGATGCCCGAAGAGCCAAGCGGCGCCACGACCACGGCTGACGGAGCAGCCGCCACCGTCGCGTCACCTGACCGTCGGCCGATCATCGAGGTCCGCGCGCTGACCAAGGAGTTCCCGGGTGTGGTCGCCCTCGATTCGGTGAGCCTGACCATCCTGCCCGGCGAGGTGCACGCCCTCGTGGGCGAGAACGGCGCAGGCAAGTCCACGCTGGTGAAGGTGCTCTCCGGCGTGGAGCGACCCGATGGCGGCGAGATCTTCCTCGATGGCGCGCCGTATCTGGCGCATGACCCGCAGGAGGCCATCGCCGCTGGGATCCGCGTGGTCTACCAGGAGCTGAACCTGCTCACCTATCTCACCATCGAGGAGAACCTCTCCTTCGAGTCGCTGCCCTCGCGTCACGGCCTGGTCGACCGCGGTGAACTGCGCCGGCGGGCGCAGCGATTGCTGGCGGAGGTGGGTCTGGATGTGGCACCTGACACGGCGGTCGAGGACCTGGGCATCGCCCAGATGCAGCTGGTCGAGATCGGGCGCGCACTGCTCACCGATGCCCGGGTGCTGATCCTCGACGAGCCTACCGCCACCCTGACGTCGCGTGAGACCGACCAGCTCTTCGCCATCATCCGCAAGCTCACCAGCCAGGGCATCGGTGTGTTGTTCATCTCCCACCATCTCGACGAGATGAAGGAGATCGGTGACCGCGTCACGGTCCTGCGCAACGGTCAGTGGGTGGCCACGCGAGCGGTGTCCGACGTCAGCGTGGCGGAGGTCATCGAGCTGATGGTGGGACGCGCCATGACCGAGGGCTTCCCATACCGCGGCACCGGTTCGGTGGGGCAAGAGCTGCTGGCCGTCGAGGGATTGACCTACCGCGGCAACGTCGAGCCGGTCTCGTTACGCGTGCGCGAAGGGGAGATCCTGGGCATCGCGGGCCTGGTGGGGTCGGGGCGCACCGAGGCGATGCGCGCCATCTTCGGCGCTGACAGGGCGACCGGCGGCAGCATCCAGGTGCACGGCGAGCAGGTGCGCATCAGCTCACCAGAGGACGCCGTCGCGGCCGGCATCTGCCTGCTCACCGAGGACCGCAAGTCACAGGGCCTCATCCTCGACATGACCTGCTCCGAGAACACCACCATCACCAAGCTCGACGCAGTGGTGCGGCGCGGCCTGATGCAACGCGGCAAGGAGGCGGCCGAGACGCAGCGCCTGATCGACGCGCTGAGCATCAAGGCACAGTCGCCCGAGCAGGTCGTGCGCTTCCTTTCCGGCGGCAACCAGCAGAAGGTCGTCATCGCCAAGTGGCTGTTCGCCCAGTCCGACGTGCTCATCTTCGACGAACCGACCCGCGGCATCGACGTGGGCGCCAAGTTCGAGATCTACAACCTCATCTGGGACCTGGCCGAAGGCGGCAAGGGCATCATCGTGGTCTCTTCCGACCTACCCGAGCTGCTGGGTATCTGCCATCGCATCATGGTCTTCAGCAAGGGTGCCGTGGTGGGCGAGCTCCCGCGTGAGGAGTTCAGCCAGAAGGCCGTGCTGGGGCTGGCCTACCAGAACTACCTCGATCCTGCCGCCGCAGCGCTCCGCGCCGGCCAGGGCCAGTCGGAGTCCGCCACATGAGCAGTCTGCCCCAGCCCGTCTCGCCGCGCGGCGGCTCGTCCATGTCCATGGCCAACCGCGCCGTCGTGTTCGGCTTGCGGGAGGCGGGCGTCGGCGTGGCGCTGGTCGTGCTCATCCTCATCTTCAGCGTCCTCTCGCCGTTCTTCGCCACGACGGACAACTTCACCTCCATCCTGGCGCAGGTGTCGATCAACACCATCCTCGCGGTCGGCATGACCTTCGTCATCCTCATCGCCGGCATCGACCTGTCGGTGGGCTCGGTCCTCGCGCTCGCCACCGTCGTGGGCGCCAAGCTGCTCGTCTCCGATCTCGACCCGCTCGTCTCGATCCCGATGACCGTCGTGGCCTGCATCGGCGTCGGTGCCCTCTGCGGCATCTTCAACGGCTTCGTCTCCGAGTGGTGGCGGGTGTCCTCGTTCATCGTGACGCTGGGCATGATGTCCATCGCGCGTGGGTCGTCGCAGGTCATCAGCAACAACTCGACCATCACGGGCATGCCCAAGGTCTTCAAGGACTTCGGCAACTGGCAGATCTTCGAGCTGGTGCCGGTCTACGTCATCATCGCCATCGTCATCGTCCTCGTCGCCTGGTTCGTGCTGCGCTTCACCGTCTTCGGGCGCTTCATCTACGCCATCGGCAACAACGAGGAGGCGGTGCGGCTCTCCGGGCACAACCCCATGCCCTACAAGATCAGCGCCTTCGTCATCTGCGGCCTGCTGGCCGGACTGGCGGGCCTGGTCTTCCTGCTTCGCCTCAAGGCCGGCAGCCCCATCGCCGCGGTCGGCTGGGAGCTCACCGCCATCGCGGCCGTCATCATCGGCGGCACCAGCTTCGCCGGCGGCAAGGGCTCGGTCATCGGCACGTTCTTCGGCGTCGCCCTGCTGCAGGTGCTGGGCACCGGCCTCATCCTCGTGGGCGTCGAGGACAACGTGCGCACCATCATCATCGGCCTGGTCGTGGTGGCGGCTGCCGTCTTCGACACCTACCGCTCGCGCATCATCTCCGGGTTACGGGCTCGCTGAGCGCGCGTTCCGGATGCCCGTCAGCACGGCCGCCACGACCAGCACGGCCGTCAGACCCAGTGCACCGGCCAGCAGCACCAGCGCCATCAGCGTGACCTCGTCCAGCACCAGCAGCAGGCCCACCGTCAGGCCGGCCACACCGGTGTTCGCCGCCAGGAGGCGAGCACCCGCCAGCTGACCCAGTCGGGCGCGTTGACGTGCGTGCTCCCGCTGGTCACCCGGACCGATGGCTGGCACCAGGTGCGTGGCGGAGCCAAGCACGGCAAGGCCCATCCAGCCGGCGATGAGCGGCCCGGCCAGCGGTGCCACGCTGACCGCTGCCGGCTGGGCGCCGTCGACGATGAGACGTGTCGTTCCGATGAGGCTGCCGACGACGAACCATGAGATGGCCGACACCAGCGCGCCGGTGGCGAAGCGGTGCCAGCCGAGATCGCCGCTCCAGCGCGCCCGAGTCTGCCACGTCTGCCAGGCGTAGGCCACGAGGGCCACGGTGCCGACCAGCACCAGCAGCGCGCCGGCTCGCGCGAGGAGATCGGCTCGCAGGCCGAAGCCGATGGCCACCAGTGCGGAGCCTCCGGCCAGGCCCAGCGGGGTCGCGTATGCGGCCCGGACCCGCAGGATGCGCGCGCCCACCACGGTGGGGAAGAAGTGCAGCAACGTGGTCGCGATGATGAGCGAGACGAAGCCGACTAGGTTGAGCCACGCGTGCGCCGGCTTCAGGTGGCTCCATGCCTCCAGCACGGGTGGCCAGCCGGCCAGGAAGAGCGTCGCGAGGATCGCCCCGCTCGTGACCATGACCATCGCCGCGGCATAGCCGATGGCTACGACTCCGCCGTTGGGCCCGAGGCCCCGGTACAGCGGCAGCAGCGTCGCATAGCCCACCAGCACCACGCCCAGGATGAAGGCGGCGCCGCCAGCCGTCGCCAGCCCCAGTGCGCCATTCGGGAAGCCCAACGTGATCGCAGCCGTCCCGAACGCGACGGCGGCCACGGACACCCAGCGTATCGGGGCGCGGACGGGCTGGGAGGTGGCGATGGCAGCGCTGAAGAATGGCATCACGCCGGCGATGGCAGTCGTGGCGGCACCGGCCAGCGCCAGGTGGATGGGTAGCCACAGACCCGCCCTGTCCACGCCGGGCAGGAACGCGCTCAGCACCGCGAGCAGCAGGAAGCCGATGGCCAGGCCGATCGCCGTCACGGCCACCAGCCGATCGGCGCGACGGTCCACCGCCGCTCGACGCCGCGAACCGGTCCCGAGCTGGATCATCGTCCGCCGCGGGCTAGAGGCCTGAGTACGAGTGCAGCCCGCTGAAGAAGAGGTTGCCGAAGTAGGTGAAGAGCACGGCACCGAAGCCGATGACGAGGATCAGCGCGGACGGCCGACCAGCCCAGCCCTTGCGGCTGCGCATGTGGAGGTACAGCGCATAGATCAGCCACGTCACCAGCGCTGACGTCTCCTTGGGGTCCCAGCCCCAGTAGCGGCCCCACGCGATGGAGGCCCAGTAGGAGCCGAGGATGAGCATCGTGGCGAAGACGGGGAACCCGATGATGACCGATCGGTAGGCGACCGCGTCGAGGACCTTGTGGCTGGGCAACCACTCGAAGCGATCGCCCTGGCCCTGCACGAGGTAGCCCACGGCGGCGCCGAAGGAGACCGCCAGCAAGCCGTAGGCGATCATGGCCATGGCCACGTGCACGGTCAGCAGCGGGGGGTTGTCCAGCGCCGGCACCAGCGGCTCGATGGTGGCAGGCAGGGTCGAGGCATAGCCCACCAGGAAGAGGGCCACACCCAGCGGCAGAAAGGCGATGGCGCGAATGGGATAGCGCCGCTGCAGGAACAGGTAGCTGCCCAGGATGCCCACCGCGAACGCGATGGAGAACTCGTACATGTTGCCCCACGGCCCGCGCTCCACGACGACGGCGCGAGCCATGAGGCTGCCGGCCATCAGCAGGAAGCTGGCCCAGGTGAGGCCATGGCCGATGGCGCCAGCGGTGGCGGCCGTGTCAGGTGGCTCGGCAGCCGCGAGGCCTTGAACGCGATCGGAGGCGCCGGCGGTGGCCAGTCGCGGGGTGCCCGCAGCGGCCATCGTCAGGTCGCGACGTCCGACAGCCAGCAGCGTCGTGTGCGCCACGCCGACGACGAACGCCAGCAGCAGCAGCAGCGCCCCCATCACGAAGAGGTACTGGGAGAGGGTCGCCATGGACCGATCCCTGCGGTCGCCTAGCCCGGCTGCGCCCGGCTAGGCGATCGCCGCCCCACCCTCGGGTGGACCGTCGGACAGGAGCACTACCCCCGAGCCGGACGTGGCGCCGAGCGTGAACCTCGTGCCGCAGGCGGAGCAGGTGTCGATCTCCGCGTTGCGGACGGTGCGGTCGACCGGACAGGTCACGTGCAGCGGATCGCCATCGATGGTGCAGCGCCGGGCTCGCGGTGAGAACACCAGGGCGTGCCGCTCGCAATAGGGCACGTTGGGCGGGAAGTCCGGCTGGCCCGCGGTGTCGAGCGCTGCGGCCGCCGGCTGCGCTTCGCCACGGACCAGGCGCCCGCGCCGGCGCTTGACGAGGTGCCACACCCACATGGCCACGATGATGGTCACGAAGGGGCCCACGAGACTGCCGACGAGAACCACCGGCAGCAGGCTGATGAGCTCGCCCCATGCCGGCACGAGGACGGTGGCCAGCCAGTCGAGGAAGGAGGTCCACGGGTCGGACGACATGCCGAGATATTAGCGCTGACGTGAGCCTTTGGGGCTGCGCCTGGGGTTGCCTCTCTTGCGGGTCGCTCCGCGGCCGGGCCGCCAGGACTCGCGTTCCTCGTCGTCTGCAGGGCGCGGCGCCGACGCCGGCGGCGGCTTGCCCTGCCCGATGCTCGCCGGCTTCTCCCTTCCCGGTCCGCCGCTGGTCGGCGAGCCCGTGATCGCTCGCATGAGCCAGTCGATGGAGCGAGTGGCGCCGCCGGCGCGAGCCGCGCGCGCCTGCAAGCCGCGGTCGCGGGTCACCACCGCGATGCGGCCGCGAGCCGCGAACGGCTGGTCATGCAGCAGCTCGATGAGCATGTCATCGGCGCTGCGGGAGCGCGAATGGTGGAACTCGATGCCGCGGGTGACGCGCTTGCGGCTGCCTTCTCCCGGCGGCGGGTGGCCATCGAGAGCGACCACGATACGCAGGTGCTCCGGACGCCAGCCCGAGAGTCGCGGCAGGAGCCAGGCAACGCCGCCCTCATCCCGACTGCCGCGGACACCGTGCAGCAGGTTGTCGCCGTCGATGAGTAGCAGGTCCAGCTCATCGACGCCGGCCTGGCGGCTCATCGGCGGTCGATGTCTGCGGCTACCATCAGTTGATGCTCCTCCTCGTCGACCTCGACGGCGTCGTCTACCGCGGCACCGAGGCCATCCCCGGCATGCCCGAGCTGCTCGCGCGGCGTGCGGCCGCTGGCGACATCATCGTCTATGTGACCAACAACTCGCGCTGGCACCGCAGCGAGTACCGCGAACGACTGGCCGGCATGGGTGCTCCCGCTGACCCCGAGCGCATCCTGACCTCGGCACGTGGCACCGCGCTGGCCATGGCCGGCCTGCCGCGGCCGCCTCGGCTCAGCATGGTGTTCGCCGGCCCCGGGCTGCAGCGCGAGCTGGAGGACGTCGGCCTCGCCACCGTCGCCTGCTCGTACGACGGCCTGGCCCAGGGACCGGATGCGGTGGCGGTGGGCGTGGACTTCGACCTCTCCTTCGAGCGGCTCTCGGCTGCCGCCGCGGCACTGCGCGCGGGCGCCCTGTTCGCCGTCACCAATCGCGACCCCGTCTTCCCCATGCCCGACGGGCTGAAGGCTGGTGCCGGCGCGATGGTGGCAGCGCTGATCACGGCCTCCGGGCGCGAGCCCGACATGGTCATCGGCAAGCCCGAGCCCGGCTTGATGCGTGAGGCCGCCGATGTCGCCGGCGTGCCCGTCGAGGAAGCGGTCGTCATCGGCGACGGCTTGCTGACCGACATCGCCGCGGCCAACGCAGTGGGCGCTCGCAGCGTGCTCATGCTCACCGGGGTGAGCACGGCCGCGCAGGCCGCCGCGCTTCCGGCGGCCGAGCAGCCCACCGCCATCGCGCAGGGCCCAGCCGACCTCGGCGACGTCCTCGATCGGCTCGCCGGCGCCTAGGACCGGTCCTGCTCAGCGCGGCTGCGGAGTCCCCACCAGCCAGGCTTCGAAACGGCGCTGCAGCTCCGCCCGCAGCGCTTCGTCGTGCTGCAGGAACGCAGCCGCATACGCCTGCCGCATGGCGCCAACCACCTCGGTGGGCGTGAGGCCGAGGTCTTCGACCGTCCCGGCCAGCTCGCGCACAAGCGTCAGGTCGCTGACGGTGCGGTCGTCGGTGCTGACCGTGACCGGCACACCGGCGCGCAGCAGGCGGGGCAGGGGAGCGTCGTGGCCACGGCTGCCGATGCCCGCCTGCAGGTTGCTGCTGGGGCAGATGTCGAGGGTCACGCCGCGCTCCGCCAGCGTGGCCATGAGCGCAGGATCGTCTGCCGCGACCGCGCCATGGGCGATGCGCCAGGGGTCGATCCGGAGGGCGCGCCAGACCTGCGCGGGGCCGCCCCACTCACCGGCGTGACAGGTGATCCCGAGCCCGCCACTGCGTGCGATGCCGATGGCCTCGTCGAAGACGCTCGGATCGGGTGCGTCCCGCTCGATGCCCGCGATGTCGAAGCCGGTCAGGCCGTCGGCGACGAAGTCGAGTGCCACCCTCGTCATCGCGGTGGCCACCTCCGGGCTGTGGGTGCGCAGGGCCACGGCGATGAGCCGCACCTCGATGCCGGCGGCGCGTGCCGCTCGCCTGCTGCCCCGAACCACGGCGGCGATGCCCGCGTGCAGTGGGAGCCCACGCGCGAGGTGCAGCGACGGCGCCCAGCGGATCTCGGCGTAGACCGTGCCCTCGGCGGCCACGTCCTCCACCAGCTCGGCTGCGCTGCGCTCCAGGGCTTGCTCATCCTGCAGCAGCGCGATGGGCAGGTCGAACGCCCGCAGCAGGTGGGCTTGGTCCAGGCAGCGTTCAGGTGCCACCAGCCGCGCACGCATGCCGGCGAGGTCGCTCGGCATGTCGCTGATGCCGTGCTGGCGAGTCTGTGCCAGCGCGAGTGCCGTGGCGGGCCGCAGCGAGCCGTCGAGGTGCAGGTGCAGCTCGGCTTTGGGCATGGCCGTGAGCCAGCTCCGTAGGGCGGTCCGATCGCTGCTCACCCGACACATGCTAGCCAGAAGGAGGCCGCTGGGCCGGCTCACGGCGATAGACTGGCAGCGGCCCCCGCGTCCAGCCTTCCCCGCGCCTGCCCAGCAGGTGCCGAAGCCACGAAAGAGACCGTAGACCGCATGCACCTGAACGTCGTCAACCGCCTGCCCTGGGACGTCGCCGCTGATGTCCTGGTCGTCCCCGTGCCCGCCGCGGTGGAGATGTCCGAGCATCTCGCTGAGATCGACCGCCGCCTCGATGGCGCACTGGGAGCGATGCGCCAGCTGGGCGCCGTCACCGGGTCGTGGTGGGAGGTGCGTCTCCTGCCGGCCCGCGAGATGGGGGTCCGTTTCGTCCTCGCCATCGGCGTGGGCGACAGCGCTGCCATCGACAACCTTCGTGCCCGACGCCTGGGGTCACTCATCGTGCGCAGCCTCGTGGGCACCACGGTGCGCTCGCTGGCGCTTCACCTGCCCAGCCAGCTGACCGGCACCGGCGCTCGGCAGGAGGAGATCCTCGAGCTGGTCGCTCGCGGGATCGTCGAGGGCACCGCCGACCCAGCCGCCATCTACCGCGAGCCCGCCGACAAGCTGCCGCCCGAGCTGGACAGCTGCACCTTCGTCATCGACGCCGGCGACGCCGCGCATCTGCTGGCGCGCGCGGAACGTGGGCGCATCATCGGCGAGGGCGGCAACCGGACTCGGCGGCTCGCTCAGCGCGCCGGTAACGACGTCAGCCCCGAGGTCCTTGCCGATGAAGCCAGCGACCTGGCGCGCGCGCACGACCTCGAGCTGACCGTCCTCGGACCCGAGCAGGCCGCCGAGATGGGCATGGGCATGTTCATGGCCGTGGGCAAGGGCTCAGCCAACCCGCCACGCTTCATCGTGCTGCGTAGCAACCCGCGGGTCGAGCGCGATGAGCGAGGGCGGCTGCTGGCCATGGTGGGCAAGGGCGTCACCTTCGACACCGGCGGCATCAGCCTCAAGCCGCCACCCAACATGGGCGAGATGAAGACCGACAAGACAGGCGCGTGCACGGTCATCAATGCCATCGCGACGGCGGTGCAGCTCGCGCCCGACAGGCCCCTGCTGGCGGTCGCTCCGTCGGTCGAGAACATGCCTGGCCCATACGCGTCGCGTCCGGGTGACGTGGTCCGTGCGCTCAACGGCAAGACGGTCGAGATCACCAACACCGACGCCGAAGGTCGGCTCATCCTCGGTGACGCGCTGACCTGGGCCGAGCGCCAGGGTGCCAGTCACATCGTGGACGTGGCCACGCTCACCGGCGCCATGTCGCGTGCGCTGGGCCGCTACGTGACGGGCGGATTCGGGGATACCGATGCCTGGTGGGAGGAGGTCGCGGCGGCGGCCGCGCGCCAGGGTGAGCCCCTCTGGCGGATGCCGCTCGTGGACGACCTGCGCAAGGACATCGACTCACCCTTCGCCGATATGGCCAACACCGGCCCGGCCGAAGGCGGCGCCATCACAGCGGCACTGTTCCTCAAGGAGTTCGTGACCGTGCCGTGGGTGCACCTGGACATCGCCGGCACGGCCTACCTCGAGAAGGTGGATGCCTTCTCCACCAAGGGGTCGACCGGCGTCATGCATGCCACGCTCGTGGAGCTGGCGCTGTCGCAGGCCTAGCCGCGGCTAGGTCCCGAGCACCGAGGCCAGCACGCCGGCGCCGATCAGCGCCGGGCCGAAGGGGATGGCGGTCTTCAGCGTGACGCGCCGCGTGACGACCAGCAGCAGCACGATGGCGGCGAAGGCCACCGTCGCGGCCAGGAAGCCGGCGAACAGCTGCGACAGCCCGAACATCAGGCCCAGGCTGACCGCCAGCTTGAGATCGCCCATCCCCAGCGCGCCGCGGAAGATCCGGTCGGTGAGCGCCAGCAGGCCCGGAGCCAGCACCGCGGCCAGGACTGCGCTGAGATCTCCCTCCGCCAGCAGCACCTGCGCCTTGCCCGCCAGTACCGGGTTCAAACCGAGGAGCGTGGCTGCCGCGGCGTACAGGATGAGCGGAAGCGTGATGAGATCGGGCAGCAGGCGCTGATCGAGGTCGGTGGCAAGCAGCACCAGGAGCGCAGCGATGTACACGCCCAGGACCAGCAGGTCAGCGGGTTCGCTCCAGCGCCAGGCGAGCAGGGCGAACGACGCCGCACTGGCCAGGATGACCGCCAGCGTGCGCCAGTCGAGCCGGCGAACGTGGCCGTCCTCGTGGACCGGCCAGCGCGCGGCCAGCCGGTCAGCAGCGAAGCCGTAGCCGGCACCCAGGATGGCGGCCACGATGACGAACGCGCTCACAGGCAGGGCCAGTCGATGACGCACGGTGTGGGCCGTGGCTCGAAGGTGTACATGCCCGGAGGGTGCCCTGCCCGGTGCCACGACGCACCGGCTCGAACGTACTAGAGCATCGAGGACGCTGGCGTGGCGTTTGCGGCACTTGCGCAGGGGGAGTAGCATGCCCCGCAAGGCCGAGTGCCGTGTTCGGTCATCCCCCGTGCCCGGGGTGCTGCGTACGGCAGCAAGTGGGGAGTTGCATAGATGTATCGTGCCTAGCGTGTCTGCGCGAGCGCATGGGGCTGCCGTGTCCTGGTCCCGCCTGCTCGTGCTTCTCTTCGTGGTGATCCTGGCCATCCCTGTGATCCCGCCGTCCTCGGTCGAGGCCGCCAGCCTCAAGGACCAGATCGCCGCCGCCAAGGAGCGGCAGGCGGCTCTGACGCGCTCGATCGAACGCTCCGAGCGCCTGGTATCCCAGCTGAAGTCCGAGGAGGCGCAGACCCAGCGGGACCTGACGCAGACGGAGGAGGACCTCAAGGACATCCGCGCCGACCAGGTGGCGGTGAAGGCGCGCATCGAGCAGGTGCAGGAACGGCTCGACCGCATCGAGGCGCGTCACGTCGAGCTCGTCGACGAGCAGCGCCAGACCGACTTCACGCTCGGGCTGCTCGAGCAGGAGCTGGCCAACGGCGAGGCCGACCTGAAGGCGCGCCGACAGGCCCTGGGTCTCCGCCTGGCGGAGGCCTATCGCTCAGAGACCACCACGCTGCTGGAGCAGGTGTTCACCGCTGAATCGTTCTCCGACGTGCTCACCGACACGTCCGCGTTTCTCTCGTACGGTGACCATGATGCGCAGCTGGCACAGCAGATCGCACAGGACCAGCAGGCGCTCGACTCGCTCCGCTTGCTCACGACATCGACGCGGCTGCGCACGGACCAGCTTCGCCGCGAGACGCTCGCGACCCAGGCCAAGGTCGTCGAGCTGCGCGAGCAGCTGCGCCAGGCCAAGCAGCGGCTGGCAAAGCTGGAGGCCCGCACAGAGCAGGCGCGAGACCGTCAGCGAGCCGCCATCGTCCGCATCGCCGCGAACAAGAAGCAGGCCATGGCCATGGTCAAGAAGCAGCAGGACGCGCGCAACAAGCTGATGCGCAGCATCCGCAGCAAGGTCGCGGCCATGCAGGCACGGGCCAGCGCGCAGTTCGGCGGCGTGGCACCGACCGGCAGCAGCGGCCGCTTCGACTGGCCCACCCGCGGCGCCATCACGCAGGGCTACGGCTGCACCGGCTACTACATCAACCCCCCGCGCGGCTCGTGCCCGCACTTCCATGACGGCATCGACATCGCCAACAGCTCGGGCACGCCCATCTACGCGGCTGCCAGCGGCGTGGTCGCCTTCATCGGCTGGAACCCCTACGAGTACAACCCGGCCTTCATGGCGGTCATCGCCCACGGCGGCGGCATCTCGACGCTGTACGGGCACATGCTGGCGACGTACCCCGTGAGTGTCGGACAGTCGGTCCGCAAGGGCCAGCGCATCGGCAGCATGGGCAACACCGGCGGCAGCTTCGGCACCCACCTGCACTTCGAGGTCTGGGCCGGCGGCGAATGGACGCCCGTCAACCCCTACGCCTACCTGCCCTAGCGGTCCTTCAGCACCCAGACGTTGCCGCCGTAGCCGGCGACCCAGAGCTTGTCCGAGGCGTCGTCGTAGGTGACGCCGATGGGATGGTGGCCGAGATACACCGTCTGCAGCACTCGCAGGTCGCGGGCTCGCAGCTTCACCAGCGTGCCGGGGTAGTAGTCGACGACATACAGCGAGCGGCCGTCCTCGGATGAGATGGTGGTCCGGGGCTCGACCAGCGGTTCGCTGTGGGCCACCACCTTGCGCTTGCGGGTGTCGTACCTGAGGATGCGGCCGTCGACCTTGCGCTTGCGGTCGTCGCCCTGCGCGGTGATGTACAGGTAGCGGCCGTCCCGGCTCATGACCAGGTGTCGCGGCCGTTCGCCCACGGCGGTGATGTCGCGCCTCACGCGGAAGCTGCGCAGGTCGATGACCAGCAGGCGATCCTCGCCCACCAGCGTCACGTAGGCAGTCCTGCCATTCGGGGAGAAGGCGATGCCGCGGGGGGCCACGCCGGCGTCGATGCGACGGACCTCCCGGCCCGCCTCCAGGTCGACCACGCTGATGTCCCAGGAGCACCAGTTGCCGACGAGCAGGTAGCGGTTGTCCGGTGTCACCGCGAGGTACTTGGGTACGCGGCCCACCTTGAACACGTCCACCTTGCGCAGGGTCCTGGTGTTGATGGCGTAGACGAAGCCGGGGTCGATCGGGTCGGAGTCCGTGCAGAGGTCGAAGCCCGGCTGCTTGAAGCCAGGGCCGTACATCGAGTAGTTGGAGACGTACATGCGCTTGCGCTCCAGGTCGAGCGCGGCTTCCACCGGCGCTCCGCGGACCTCGCGGTCGTACTGTCGGTACCCGAAGTCCGAGAGGTTGACCGAGTCGTCGATGACCTTGATGCGCTTGTAGCGGCGATTGAAGACGGTGATGCTGTGGCCGTACATCATGTTCATGGCGAAGATCTTGCCGTTCTGGGCCGACACGATGGACTTGGGGGCGACGCCGCCGGTGATGGTCCGCACGAGCGTGAGTCGCCGTCGATCGGAGGGTTTGGCTTCACGCCGCTGCTGACGGCGCTCCTTGCGGCTCAGCTTCCGTTCACCCTCGGGTGCGCTGGCCGCGTCCGCGACCAGGTCATCGGCGGTGCGGAGCGCCGTCGCCAGTACGGCCGCGACGGCGTCGCTGATGCGCTCCGCGGCCAGCGCCAGGTCGACGGCGTCACCTTCGCCCGAAAGACGAGCCGGACCCGCCACGGCCACGCTGGCGCCGGGGGTTGACACGGGCCCATCGCGAGACGCTACCGGCGCGATGACGGCACCGGCGACGAGCACGGTGCCCAGGGCGGAGGCGAGCAGGAAGTGCGTGCGGGGCAACGGTGGGCAGCCTCAGGCGGATGGCAGCTCAGGCGGAGGTCAGCACGGATGGTAGCGGCTCATCGGTCTCGGCGTCCGGCGCGCATTGGGTCGAACGAGCGGATCCCGCGGCGGACCTCCCAGTGGACGTGAGGCCCGCTGCTGCGGCCGGTGATGCCGATGCGGCCGATGACGTCACCGCGTTCGACGCGCGTGCCGGCTCGTGCCATGCGCTTCGGCTGCAGGTGACCATAGATCGATTCGTAGCCGCCGGCGTGGGCGATGATCACGATGACGGCGCGCGAGCCGGCATCCCACGGATTGCGCCCGACGTAGGCGACGTAGCCGTCGGCCGAGGCTCGCACGGGGGTGCCACGCCTGGCCGCGATGTCGACGCCGTCGTGGAAGTGCCGGCAGCGCCCACGCCGCGGGTTGGCTCCGTAGCCGGTGCAACCGTAGCGCTGGCTGATGGTGCCTGAGGCCGGCTTGCGGAAGCCCTTCACCGTGGCCAGGCTGAACCGATCACCCGCGCGCTGTCGGGACAGCTCCAGCATCTGCCCGATGGCAGCCGCCAGCCTGTCCTCGGCCCGCTTGCGCGCGGCCTTGCGCGCCTCGATGCGGGCCCTGCTCACCTCTTGGCGGGCCTGCTTCGCCTTGCGGGCCCGGTCGACCGCGCGCTCGGACTCGTGTGCCTGCCGCTCGAGTTGCCTGGCCTTCTGCTCCAGCTGACGGATGTGCTTGCGCGCAGCCGGCTTGTCGACGACCTGCCTGCCGCTGGGGTTGGGGCGAACTCGGACCGTGCGCGCCAACGCCTGCTCGGCGCCCTCGAGGCGTGCTGCCGTCCGCTCGAGCCGCTGCCGCTTGGCATCGCGGCGGCCGATGACCTGGCTCAGCTTCCGCTTGGCAGCCTCGAGCCGATGGACATGCTGACGACGCGACGCCTGCAGCCGCTTGACCTGCTTGTCGGCTCGAAGCATGGTGGCCTCGGCCTGCAGCTGTCGCTGTCGGATGGCAGTGCTGGAGCCGACCCCCGTCCCCGCCTCCACCGCTGCCGGTGTCGCCCCCTCGAGCGACAGCACCAGCGTGATCGCCAACAGGGGCGCCATCAGGCGCCAGGCGGTATCCACCCGGGAGGGTGCTCGGTGTGCTCGGAGCATGCTGGCGATGCTGGCCGGACGCGGTGCAGGGTTGCACCACCTGAGGGTGTGGACCCCCGTGGTACTAACGGAGCACGCTTGGCATCAGAGGAAGGACAGCGGATCGAGAGTGGTCCGCCCTCGTCGCAGCTCGAAGTGCAGGTGCACGCCCGTGCTACGACCAGTGTTGCCCATGTAGCCGATGACCTCGCCTCGCTGGACCATCTGCCCGACACGCACCCGGCGCGTCGGCAGCACGTGTCCGTAGAGCGTCTCGTAGCCGCCCGGATGCGCGACCACGATCATGAACGCCCGCCCATGCTGGTCCCACGGGTTCCAGCCGATGTAGCTGACCACTCCCACAGCCGCCGCCCGGATGGCCGTGCCGCGGTAGCCCGCGATGTCAAGGCCGTCGTGGAAGTGGCGGCAGGACCCGCGCGGCGGGTTGAGACCGAACCCGGTACAACCGTAGGCCTGGCTGATGCGGCCTCGCGTCGGCCAGGCGAAACCGCTGTTCATGCCCGGCCGGACCTTGGTCTTCTTGGCCACCCGGCGCTGGGCCAGGTCGGACATGGCCAGGATGCGCCCAGCGAGGGCGGCTTCCGCCCCCGCCCGCCGGGCCGTCGCGCTCCGCTGCCGAGCCTTGATGGCCGTGAGGTTGTTGCGGGCGGCGCGGATGTTGCGCGAGACATGCCGGCTATGCTGCCGGGCCTTCTGGAACGTTCGTTGCTGCTTCGCGAGCCGGCGCTCGAGGGCCACGACGTCGCTGACGGTGACATCGTCCTCGAAGGCGACCGGCTCGCTGCTGCCGCTCGTGCCGAGCAGGTCGAGGTCCTCGTCGGCGACCGGCACGACGGTACGCCACGGCTCGGCTTCGATCACGCTCGCCGTGGTCAGGCTGAGGACGGCCGTGGCGGCATCCGGTGGTGGCGGCGGCTCGAACGAGGGGGCAGCCAGCGCGATGCGGGCGAGCCGGAGGCGCGACCGGGCCAGCCCGAGATCCCGCCGGGACGTGCTGCGACGATCGATGGCCACGCGCAGGGAACGCTGGGCTGCCTTGAGCCGGTGGTGCGTCTGTGTCCGGGCGCGCTTGAGGGAGCGGACTTCCGCGTCGGCAGCCCGCATCAGGCGCTCGTAGTAGAGCTGGCTGGCTCGCGTGGCGGAGATCTCTCGTGTCCAGTTGCGCGCCTCTGCCGGGCCGGCCGTGGCCGTGCCCAGCGAGGCCAGCAGGACCAAGACCATGGCGCCGACCGCCAGGCGCGTCCGCAGTCGGAGAAGGTGGCTGGCATGCATCGCGGTGACAGGCACTGACTCGTCTCTCCCGAGCGCTTCAGGCGGTGCTCGACAGGTCCCGGGTCACCGGTGGGCACCGGCGCGGAGAGCGACCGCAGCACGATGCTAGGAAAGGCTCCACGCTGACCGATGTGGCGAATGGGTCTCGGGGACGGGGGGACCATGGTGGGGGTCGGAGGGCCAAGCGATCAGCGGGAGGTTGCAGGAAGCGCTCGCGGGACCACGCGAAGGCGGTGTAGCATCGAGCGCGTGAGCCGAACACTGGCGGTCATCCTTGCCGGTGGCGAGGGGGAACGCCTATCACTCCTATCGGGCGTTCGCGCCAAGCCCGCGGTGCCCTTCGAGGGCAAGTTCCGCATCATCGACTTCACCCTCTCGAACTGCGTCAACTCCGGGCTGACCAACGTCATCGTGCTGACCCAGTACGCGCCGCTCTCGTTGAACGACCACATCGGCGCCGGTCGTCCCTGGGACCTCGACCGCAACACCGGCGGCATCCGCGTGTTCCAGCCCTTCGTCGCCCGCGGTCGCCCGCGCGAGTGGTATCGCGGCACGGCCGACGCAGTAGCAGCTAACCGCGACGCCATCCGTCAGTCAGGTGCCGACATCGTGCTGGTGCTGGCCGGCGACCACATCTACAAGATGGACTACGGTCCCTTCATCCAGCAGCATCGACGCAAGCGCGCCGACGTGACCATCGCCGTCAAGCCGGTGCCCATCGAGGAGGCGCATCGCTTCGGCGTCCTCACGCTCGACGACAGCGATGCGGTCACCGAGTGGCAGGAGAAGCCACGCAATCCGCACAGCGACCTGGCCAGCCTGGGCATCTACGTCTTCAGCCGCAAGGCGCTCGACAAGTGGCTCGGCGACGACCGGGATGACTTCGGCAGGCACATCATCCCCGCCATGCTCGAGGCCGGAGCTCGCGTCTACGGCCACCGCTTCGAGGGCTACTGGCAAGACGTGGGCACCGTGCACAGCTATTGGCAAGCACAGATGGAGCTGCTTGATGACCACCCGCCGCTCGATATCTACGATCGTGATTGGGTGGTGCATACACGATCGGAGGAGCGGGCACCCGCTCGCATCGGATCCACCGCCAACGTGCATCGCAGCCTCATCAGCCACGGCTGCATCATCTCCGGCACCGTCGAGCACTCGGTGCTGTCGCCCGGCGTACGGGTCGACCCCGGCGCCATCGT
>DATHSE010000196.1:0-2763 GCA_035464455.1 Anaerolineae bacterium
TGCCGAGGCCACTCGCGAGGCGGTGGCACTGGCCGCGGCGGCGCTCGATCACGCGGCCAAGGTCGGCGCCATCCATCCCAACAACGCCGCGCGCCGCAAGAGCCGCCTGATGCTGCGAGCCAACGCAGCGCTCGGTGGCGAGGCGCTGAGCGCCACCAGCAAGCCGCAGCGCCAGGTCGGCAAGGCCGCCGCTGCCAAGGCCGCCAAGGCCCGCATCGCAGCCGGCAAGGCGTCGAAGGCCAAGGGCGAGCAGACCGCTGCCGGCAAGGCGCGCGCAGCGCTCAGCAAGTCGGCCCGAACGAGCGACACCAAGGCCACCAGCGCCAAGGCCGCCACCGCCACCGACAAGCCGTCCGCCGCCAAGCCGGCGGCAGCGAAGGCCGCGCCGAAGAAGAGCGCGCCCAAGAAGGCGGAGTAGGGCACGGCCCCTCCCCCATAGCTGACAGCCGAGAGCGGCGGCTCGAACCTTCGAGACCGCCGCTCTTCCATGTGTGGCCCCGACCGCGGGTGTTCTACTCGGCCGCGGCCATGCGCTCGGCGATCTCTTCGGCCGGCGGTGGCTCGCGCACCGCACGCCAGCCTGCTGCGACGAGCGCGCCGCCGAGCGTCATCAGCGTGAGCATCAACGTCGTATCCCCCTGCCAGCGCCAGACGGCAGCTTCGAAGGAAGCCGTGTCGGTGATGCCGTCAGCCAGCAGGTCGGCCTCGGAGCCATCGTCCAGGAAGCGCATGTAGGTGCACTCGGGGCCCGTGACGCAGTCGAGCTGACCGCCCATGGTCTCGGGTCGATAGCCCGAATCGGCGTAGATGAACAGCAGCCGTAGCGCCACGTACATCAGGGCCAGGCTGAGGCCGGTGATGGAACCGGCGAAGGCGGCGTTGGTGAAGAGCCGCCAACGCGGACGCCAGCGCAGCGACTTGTTGTTGGCGTAGAAGCCGATGATGAGGCCGGCGAACGGCGCCGAGACGAACACCAGCGCCTGGATGGCCACCACCAACTCGAAGCTGATGGCGATGGTGACCGCCATGCCCACGCCGACCATGGCAGCGTAGAGTGCCCCGCGGTCGAGCACCCGACCCTCTCCGGATCGGGTGCTTGGGGTGGCCTGTTCGTCGAGCCCAGCGTCTTCGATCGGTGCCCCGGTCGGATCGACGTTGGGACCCGCCTCGTCGGTGCGGGGCCCCTGGATGGTCAAGCCGTAGCGGCCTACTGTCCGGCCAGCGCGCGGCGGCCCGGATACACGGCGATGTCGCCGAGCTCCGCGTCGATACGCAGCAGCCGGTTGTACTTGGCCACGCGCTCCGATCGTGACGGTGCGCCCGTCTTGATCTGACCGCTGTTGGTGGCCACCGCGAGGTCGGCGATGGTGGTGTCCTCGGTCTCGCCCGAGCGATGGCTGATCACCGCGCCCCAACCGTGGGATCGCGCCAGGTCGACCGTCTGCAGCGTCTCGCTGAGCGTGCCGATCTGGTTGAGCTTCACGAGGATGGCGTTGGCAGCGGCCTCCTCGATGCCGCGCGCCAGCCGCTCCGGGTTGGTCACCAGGAGGTCGTCACCGACGATCTGGCAGCGGTCGCCGATCCTGGCGGTGAGCTTCGTCCAGCCCTGCCAGTCGTCCTCGGCGAGGCCATCCTCGAGGCTGACGATGGGGTAGCGATCGATCCAGTCGGCCCAGAACTCGACCAGCTCGCTGGTCTTGAGCGAGCGGCCCTCCTTGGCCAGCTTGTAGGTGAGCTCACCCTCGGCATCGGGCTCACCGTCGACGAGCTCGCTGGTGGCCGGGTCGAGTGCGATGGCGATCTGCTCGCCGGGCTTGTAGCCGGCACGCTCGACCGCCTTGAGGACGGTTTCGATGGCGGCCTGGTTGGACGGCAGCGTGGGGGCGAACCCGCCCTCGTCACCCTGGCCCGTCGCCAGGCCCTTGTCATGCAGCTCGGCCTTGAGGGCGTGGAAGATCTCCGCCCCGGCGCGTAGCGCCTCGGCGAAGCTCTCCAGGCCCACGGGCATGACCATGAACTCCTGGAAGTCGGTGGAGTCCGCCGCGTGCTGACCGCCGTTGAGGATGTTGAACATGGGCACCGGCATGGTCCAGGCGCCGGCGCCACCGAGATAGCGATACAGCGGCAGCCCGTACGACACCGACGAGGCGTGGGCGCAGGCCAGCGACACGCCCAGGATGGCGTTGGCGCCAAGGTTGCCCTTGTTGGGGCTGCCATCCAGCTCACGCAGCAGCGCGTCGATGCCGCCCTGGTCGGAGGCGTCCTCGCCAAGGATGGCCGGGGCGATGGTCTCCACGACGTTGGTTACCGCCTGCTGGACGCCCTTGCCGTTGTAGCGCGACTTGTCGCCGTCCCGCAGCTCGACTGCTTCGTGGACGCCGGTGGAGGCACCCGAGGGCACCGCCGCGCGCCCGACGGCGCCGTCGTCGAGGACGACGGTCACCTCCACCGTGGGATTGCCGCGCGAGTCAAGGATCTCCTGCGCGTCCATGTAGTCGATGAGCGTCATCAGGCTCCCTCGCTCTGGCGGTCCTGCAGGACCGCGATGCCCGGCAGCTCCCTGCCCTCGAGAAACTCGAGGGAAGCGCCGCCGCCGGTCGATATGTGGGTGAAGCGCGACGCCAGGCCGAGCTCCTCGATGGCCGCCACGGAATCACCGCCGCCGACCACGACGGCGGCGCCGGCATCACAGCGGTCGGCCAGCATGCGCGCGACCGAGCGCGTGCCGTCACCGAAGGTAGGCACCTCGAAGACGCCCAGTGG
>DATHSE010000197.1:0-3569 GCA_035464455.1 Anaerolineae bacterium
GATGAGTGAGGCGGTGATGGCCAGGTAGGTCAGCGACCAGAAGATGTTGTGGTGGTCGCGGATGTACTGCAGGCCCTCGCGCAGCTGGCTGAAGGTGGCCTCGACGGCGCGCCGCGCCGAGGCCAGCGAGGCCTGGCCCACCTGGCCCGGCGGGGCGGACGGCAGGACCCAGCACAGGAGGCCGGCGACGGCGTAGGCCGCGACCACGATGGTGAGCAGCAGTTCCATGCCCAGGAACCGGTGAGCCGCCGGCCCCAGGAGGGCGAAGCCGAGGACGAAGGAGGCCTGCAGCATGAGGATGAAGAAGCTGTTGGCCGTGAGCAGCTGTTCGCGCTTGACCACGAACGGAATCATGGCCGCTTCGGCCGGGCCGAAGAAGGAGGTCAGGGTGGCTACCAGCGCGGTCACGAGGTAGATGACCAGCAGCTGGTCGGGGAACAGCAGCAGCAGCAGGTACAGGCCCGCGCGCAGGAAGTTGGACCAGATCAGGATCTGGCGCCGATCGAACATGTCCACGAAGACGCCGGCGATGGCGCCGAAGACGACCGCCGGGACGAGGAAGGTGAGCAGCAGCAGGCTGACCGAGGTGTTCGAGCCGGTCAGCCCGAAGACCGTGACGGTGAGGCCGAACAGCACCATGTTGCCGCCGACCTGGGTGAGGATCTGGGAGCCGAAGAGCGCCAGGAAGCGAGGGTTGCGCAGGACCTGCTTGGCCTGCCGGACGTCGGTGCCGCCCTCGATGGTGATGGCGTCGTCGACCTGCTCCCGGATCCGGCTCATCGGTTCCTGCCGCTAGTGCTCGGTGGTGCCGGTGAAGCGGAACGAGCCGATGCGAAGGGCGGGGGCCACGATGGTGCCAAGGTAGCCCTCACCGTCCAGCGCGCGCCGCTCGATGCTGACGGCCTCGACCGCGGCCAGCGCGTCGAGGTAGCTCTGCGTGAAGCGAAGGTTGCGTACCGGTGCCTTGACGTGGCCATCCTCCACCAGGAAGAGCCCGTCCTTGGTCATGCCGGTGATCATGACCTGCCTGGGCTGGACCACGTTGGTGTAGTGGAAGCGCGTTACCAAGAGGCCTCGCTCGAGCCCGCCGATGACCTCCGCCCGGGGCGTCTCGCCGGCGGCCATCGAGAGGTTGAGAGGATAGGGTCCCCACGGGTTGGGCGCCGGCAGGGCGTGACCCGTGGAGCGCTTGCCGTCGCGCGCGGCGGTCCTGGTGTCATAGACGATGCCACGGCAGACACCCCGCTCCAACAGCGGCACGCGTTGCTTGGCGACGCCTTCATAGTCGAACGACGCTGGCGTGCCGGCAGGGTCGCTGCCGTCGTCGGCGAGGTTGACGAGGGGCGAGGCCACGACCTTGCCGGGCTGGTAGAACGACAGCTGCTCCTGCACGTCCTGTGCCCCGAACCCCACCAGCCCGAGCCACAGCGCGACGTCCATGGCCGCGTAGCAGTCGAGCACCACGGGGTAGTCACCGGCCGGCAGCTCGATCGGATCGGCCATCGCGACCGTACGCCCTGCGGCCTCGCGGCCGATGGCCGCGGGATCGATGGCCTCGATGTCGACCGCCACCTCCTCGGCGTAGCCACTGCCACCGCCCGGGCCCAGCATGACCGTCAGCACCTGGCCCCTGGAGCGAGCTTCGCTCACCGCGATGCCCAGCGAGTTGGTGACGCTGATCGTTTCGGTGCCGGTCTCCACCAGCCCGAACGCGGTAGCCCCGACATCCGCAGCGGCGGCGATGACCGCTGCGGCGGCATCGGCGCGGGCCTCCGGGTCGGCCTCAGCCGTGGCCGCAGCCCAGGAGCCTTCCGCCAGCGGTACCGGTCCGGGTGCCGGCAACGACTCGAACCACTCCTGGTCGGGCTGCATTCGCGCCGATTCCGCCGCTGCCTGCACCAGGCGTCGCAGCGACTCGTCGTCGTGATGGTTCCCCGACGCGACCCCGATGCGCTGCCCGATGACGAAGCGCAGGTTCAGCGACGTGTCGTCTTCGGCCACGCTCTGATGGATCTCGTTGTTGGCGAAGCGCGTCAGTGCGCTGCTGCCATCGATGACCACGGCCTCCGCCTGGGTCGCGCCAGCCTCCAGGGCCATGGCCACGGCGCGCTCGGCGATGACCGGGCCGTCGGGGCGTGTCGCGCCGCTCATGCGTTGCCCACGCCGACCTCGACGTCGCGGAAGCGCGCGCCGCTGCTGCCGTGGCCCACGTGCATGTCCTGGCCCGGCTGGCCCTTGCCGCAGTTGGTGACGCCGACAAGCTCCCAGCTGCGCTCGTCGGCGACCGCGTCGCAAGAGCCCCAGAAGCGGGGCGTGATACCGGTGTACGTGGCGTTGCGATACAGCCGGCCACGCTTGCCCGCCTTGATCTCGCGCGCCACCTCCACGCCGAACTGGAAGTTGAGCCGGCGGTCGTCGATGGACCAGCTACGGTTGCTCTCGAAGAGGAGACCGTCATCGGTGTCGGCGATGATGTCCTCGAAGCTCATCCCCGGCCGAGGCTGCAGGTTGATGTTGGTCATGCGGATGAGCGGCAGGCGGTTCCAGCCATCGGCCCGCATGGCGCCGCCGCTGCTGCGGCCGATGCGGGGCGCCGTCTCGCGGCTGGAGAGGTAGCCGCTGAAGATGCCCGCGCTGACGAGCGGGACCTGCTGCGCGGCGACGCCTTCGTCATCCCATCCGAAGGTACCCAGGCCGCCGGGGGTCGTGGCGTCGGCGACGATGGTGACTTCGTCCGAGCCGTAGACGAAGCCGCTCTCGAGCTTGTCGGTGGTGAGGAAGCTGGTGCCGGCGTAGGCGGCTTCGGTGCCGAAGACTCGATCGAGCTCGGTGGGATGACCACAGGACTCGTGGATCTGGAGATAGAGCTGCGAGGGATGCAGGATGACCGTGCGTCGGCCCGGCGGCAGCACCGGCGCCGAGAGCAGCTCGACCGCTTCCTCGGCGAGCCCGGGCGCACGGCCCACCAGGTCGAGCCCGCGGATGTGCTCGTAGCCGGCCGCCCGATAGCCGCCCGACTCCGGGAAGCTGCGCCGCTGTACGTCGTCTTCACCGGCGGCGTTGGCCTCCAGGCTGGCGCCGACGTGGGTGATGACCTGCTCGGTGTGTGAGCCGTCGCTGGCGACGAAGACCTTCCATTCGCGGAAGGCACGGTAGTCGGCCTTGGTCGTGGTCGTGCCTGTCACGGCGGCCATGGCGCGCTCGGCCTCGAGCAGCAGCGCCACGGTACGGTCCACCGGCACCGTGAAGGGATCCTCCGCGACGGGTGTCTGGTGCTGGCCCAGCGCCGGCGGCCGGGCGGACAGCGTCACCTTGTGGCGGGCGTGGCGTGCAGCGGCACGGGCGATGCGGACGGCCAGCGCTGCGACACGATCGGCATCGCGCCCGTCCATGCGGTTGGAGCTGGCGAAGCCCCACGCGCCATCGACCAGGACGCGGACGCCGAAGCCCTCTGTCTCAGCAAGTCTCACGCCATCGACGCGTCCGACCTTCACGTTGACACTCTGGTCCCGCCGACGCACGCTGCGGACATCGGCGTAGTCGGCGCCGAGCTGCGTCGCGGTGTCGAG
>DATHSE010000198.1:0-10914 GCA_035464455.1 Anaerolineae bacterium
AGGTCGTGACGGACCTCCGCCAGGCGCTCTAGCCGGACTACGACGAGCGCCATGTTCATCGGTGTCGACGTCGGGACCTCCGAGACCAAGGCGGTGCTCGTCGACCGCGGCGGCCGCGTGCTGGCTGGGGCGTCCGCCTCCAACAGGCTGCAGGTGCCCCAGCCGGGCTGGGCAGAGCACGACGCCGACACCGACTGGTGGGGCAACTTCTGCACGGTCGTGAAGGAGGTGTTCGCGCGCAGCGACGTCGCCCCGGCCGACGTGGAGGCGATCGGCTGTAGCGGCATCGGTCCCTGCGTCCTGCCCGTGGACCAGGGTGTCCGACCACTTGGTCCTGCCATCCTCTATGGCATCGACACCCGCGCCAGCGCGCAGATCGCTCGGCTCGACGACGAGCTCGGTGCGGCCGCCATCCTCGAGCGCACCGGCAACGCCCTGACGTCGCAGTCGGCCGGCCCCAAGGTGGCCTGGCTCAGGGATGAGCGGCCCGAGGTGTTCACGGCCGCCGCCAAGTTCCACACCTGCCAGTCCTTCCTCGTGGCCAAGCTCACGGGCGAGCATGTCATGGACCGCACCACCGCGGCCTACTGGGGACCCTTCTACGACCTCCGCGAGAACGCCTGGATCGACGATTGGGTCTCGGGCACTGTCGAGCCGGAGCGGCTGCCGCGCCTGGTGTGGCCGACCGAGGTGGTCGGCCGGGTCGGTGCGGATGCGGCGCGGGCCTGCGGCCTGGCGGTGGGTACGCCGGTCATCGCCGGCGCCCCTGATGCCCCGGCCGAGGCCGTCAGCGCGGGCGTCCTGGGGCCGGGCGACCTGATGGTCATGTACGGCTCCAGCATCTTCATGATCGCCGTCGTCGGCGAGAGCATCGTGGATCCGCGCATGTGGGCGGCCCCGTTCGTCTTCGAGGGCACGTCGATCGTGGCCGGCGGGACCTCCACCGCCGGCACGCTCACGCGCTGGCTCATCGAGCTGCTGTCCGGCGACCCCGGCAACACAGCCGTCTCGGACCGCTACGGCGAGTTCGCCGCGTGGGCAGCCGCATCACCCCCGGGCGCCAACGGCCTCGACCTGCTGCCCTACCTGAGCGGTGAGCGAACGCCCATCCACGACCCCGACGCTCGGGGCGTCATCTTCGGCCTGTCCCTCCGCCATACGCGCGCCGATGTCGCGCGCGCAGCGCTGGAGGGCATCGCCCAGGGCATCCGCCTCAACGTCGAGGTGATGCTCGAGATGGGCGTGCCGATCCAGCGCATCCGTGCTGTCGGCGGAGGAGTCAAGAACGACGCCTGGCTGCAGGCCGTCAGCGACTGCCTGGGGCGCAGGCAGGAGGTGGTAAGCCAGCGCGGGGCAGCCTACGGCGACGCCATCCTGGCCGCCATCGGCGTGGGCGCGCTGCGTCGCGAGGACGTGCCGTCGTGGATCGACGTCGACCGGGTGGTCGAACCCGACGCTGAGCTGGCCGGTCTGTACGACCGGCAGGCCTCCCGCCAGCGTCAGCTGTATGAGTCCACCAGGACCCTCATGCACGAGGTGGCGCGTGATGCCTGACCAAACCGCTGGCGACCAGCATGGCCCGAGGCCGGCCTGGCACCGGCTGGCCGACCGCATCCTCGATGAGTCCGTGGAGCTGCGTTCAGGCCAGAAGCTTCTCGTGACCCTGACCTCGCCCGCGGTCTACCCGCTCGCGCAGGCCCTGGCCGAGGGAGCCGTGCGCCGGGGCGCGCACCATCACGCGCTGCTGCACACCGAGGACGTCGACGAGGCCATCCGCCGCTTCGGCAACGACGAGCAGGCCCGGCAGCGGCTCGAGGTCGAGCTCTGCGCGATGTCGTGGGCCGACGCACACGTCGCCCTGCGAGCCCTCGCGCCACCGACCGGCGAGGCCGGCGACGAGGGGTTCGGGCGACGGGCGGCCCTGTTGCGGGCGGCCCACGGCGAGGTCTCGGCGGCGCGCTGGGCCGAAACCCGCTGGTGCATCGTGCGTGTGCCCACGGCCGAGTACGCCGACTACCTGGGCCTGCCGGTCGAGACGCTCGAAGCCGAGTTCCTGCGCGGCAGCATCGACGACGACGGCTGGTCGAGCTGGCTGGGCCTCGCCGCGGCACTCGATGGCGCGCGCGAGGTCCGCATCGTGGGCGACGACACGGACCTGGCCTTCTCGGTCGAGGGGCGAACCTGGAAGCTGTTCGACGGCCGCATGAACCTGCCCGATGGCGAGGTCGCCACGGCCCCGGTTGAGACGACGGTGGAAGGCCACATCACTTTCACCGACCCGCTCGTCTTCGGCGGCCAGCGCATCGACCGCCTGCGGCTCGACTTCCGCGGGGGCCGGGTGACGAGCGTGGAGGCTGGCCCGGCCACCGGCTTCGTCGAGACCATCGTCGCCACCGATGACGGCGCCTCACGCGTGGGCGAGTACGGCATCGGCGTCAACCGTCACATCGAGAGCTGGACACAGGACCTGTTCTTCGACGAGAAGATCGTGGGCACCACGCACATCGCCCTGGGCCGCGCCTACCCCGAGTGTGGTGGCATCAACCAGTCGGCCATCCATTGGGACATCGTCAAGGACCTGCGGCCCGGGCCTTCGCGGGCCGGCGGCAGGGTCTACGTCGACGGCGAGGTCGTCCTCGACGGCGCCCAGCTCCGCATTCCCGGCGGCCGGCGCGGGCGGACCTAGAGAGCGGGCGACGCCAGGGCGCGGGCGGAGCTGGAGAGCGGGCGACGCCAGGGCCCGGGTTCAGCTCCCGGTTGCCGCCTCCCCTGGACCCTCCAGCAGCGCCTCGACCGCGGCCGTGCCGATCGTCGCGCGCTCCGTCTCAGGCGTGCCAACGTGCAGGGCAGCTGCGGCGTTGGCGTAGCGCAGCGCGTCGGGCAAGGGTGCGTCACCGGCCAGGCGAGCGGCAAGGGCCCCGACGAAGACGTCGCCCGCGCCATGCGAGTCAGGCGCCTCGACCGGGTGGGCCGACACCGTCCAGCGCTCGGCGCCCGTGGCAGCGGCCACGCCGGCGCCGCCGGCGGTGACGATGACGATCGGTGCGACCGTCAGCAACACCTGCGCGGCATCTGCGGCGGTGGCCAGATCGCCGACGGGACCCGCGCCCAGCATCTCCGCCTCCACGGTGTTTACGACCAGCACGTCGGTGAGCCCACTCATGGCGCCCATCGCCCGTGCCGGAGCAGCGTTGAGGATGACCGTGGTGCCGGCCTCACGGGCCAGCTCCGCGGCCGCAGCGTTGGCCTGCTCGTCGATCTCGTTCTGGAGCAGCAGCACGCGACTGTCGCGGAGGATGTCTGCGCTGGCGGCGACCTGCGCAGCGTCCAGGTCACGATTGGCCCCGGAGACCACGACCGCGGCGTAGTCGCCATCCTCCTGGGTGATCGCCACGCTCATGCCCGACCCGGCTGCGACCGAGCGCAGGTGGCCCAGGCCGACCCCGGCCGCAGCCAGCTGCTCGCGTAGCCGCTCGCCGAAGCCGTCCTCGCCCAGGCAACCGATCATCTCCACGGCCGCTCCGTGGCGAGCTGCCGCCATGGCCGCGTTGCCACCCTTGCCACCGGGCTTCCACCACCAGCGCTGGCCGATGAGCGTCTCGCCCGGCCGCGGCAGGTATGGCGCCCGCACCATGATGTCGTAGTGCAGGCTGCCGACCACGACCACCTGCGTTGTCTCGGCCATGACGCCGGCGCTTCAGCCGTCCAGCCGGAACATGGCGGCCTGGACGAGACGATGCGCCGCCACCGCGTTCCCAGCCTCCAGCGCCGCATCCAGCTCGGCGTCGGGCAGCCGGTCGATCACGTCGAACATGGCCTCCACCGTGGCGATGTTGGCGGCGCACTCGGCGACCGGGTCGAGCGCGGCTCCCTCGGGGAAGGTGTCGAAGTAGATGGTGCCCGCGAAACCGCCGCGACGCAGCTGGCGCAGGAACTCGATCGTCTGCACCGTGTGGACGGTGCCCGCCATCAGGCCGTCGTCGCGCTTGCCGTAGCCGTCGTTGAGGTGCAGGCCCAGCATGCGGCTGCGACGGTGCACCAGCGCCAGGGCCATGGCCGGCGACTCGTCACCGTAGAGGACGTGGGCGAAGTCGAGCGTGATGCCCAGGTTGGCTGCGCCGGCCTCCTCGATGGCCAGCAGCGTGGCCGCGATGTTCGGCAGCACCGACCGGGCGCGCGGTTCGTTGGGCTTGTACTCGATCGAGACCGCGAACTCCGGGTCGTGCTCGGCGATGGCCCGGATGCCCTCGACCTCCAGCTCCCACAAGCGCCCGTACTCGCGCTCGAAGGGATGGTCGACACCGTCCTGGCCGAGCCACAGCGTGAGCATCGTGGCGCCGGCCTCGCGGGCTTCGTCAAGTCCGCGGCAGGAGAGGTCGATGGCGCGCCGGCGGACGGCCGGGTCGGCGTTGGTCAGCGCTCCCGAGATGAACGCGTGGTCGCCGTTATAGCGCATGGCGTAGCCGTTGAGCACGAGCCCCAGGTCATCCAGCCGAAGGCGCATCTCCGCGGGAGAGACACCGGCGGCCTGCTGGGGGTAGTTGATGTCGACCGCGCTCAGGCCCTCGACCGACGCAGCGCGCTCGATGAGGTCGAACGTGCCGGGGGCATCGGGCCGGCCGGGCCAGGCCAGCTCGGGCCTGGCGACAAAGGAGTTGATTCGCGCAGCGTAGGGGTAGCGGGTCATGCGTGGAGCGTACCTCTGGCGGCAACTGGTCTGTCGAACGCGCCGACCACGATGGTGCCGACCCGCGGCGCCCAGCGGCGTGGCATCCTGTCGTCATGACACGAGTCGCCTGGACTGCCCGTCTACGACCGGACAAGATCGACGCATACGTCGAGGCACACGCAGCGGTATGGCCCGATGTGCTCGAAGCCATCCGTGCGGCCGGCATCCGGGACTACTCCATCTGGCTGTGGCAGGACCGACTCTTCGCGCAATACGAGACGGACGACCACGGAGCTTCCCTGGAGATCGAGGCCGCCGCGGAGGCAACGCAGCGTTGGCGGGCGCTCATGCGCGAGTACTTCGAGGAGGAGGTCGCGACCGAGGGCGTGACCTGGCTGGAGGAGATCTTCCGCCTCGAGTAGTTTGGCGTCACGGGCGAAGCCGGCGTCACGGGCCCGGTTGGCGTCACTCGCCCATGTAGATGCGGCGCGTGACCTGGTCCTCCAGCGAGAGCCACCGCCGGCCGGCGTCGTCATCGGCACGATGCGCCATGGCCGCGCGGCGCAGGGCCTGCAGCCGATCGAACGGCAGCACCTGGTGGGCGTCCATCTCCTCGGCGATGTCGACGAACTCGTGGGCGGCATCGATGCCTCCCAGCAGCGGCGCAACGTCCTCGGCCAGGAACCGCTCCCACGTCAGGCTGGGGTTCCAGCTGAAGCGAGCGAACGCGAGATAGGAGAGCTCCACCGTGGCGTGGTAGGGCGATGGTTCGCCCCACACGGTGAGCCCCTGCATACCCTTGTCCGCGCACAGCGTGGCCATGTCGGCGAAGACCCGCGCGTTGAGGGCGTAGCGCTCGGTGCGCTCGTCGCCATTCCACTGGCAGGCGAACTGGCAGCGGAGCACGTTGGGCTGCGTGGGTAGCGAGTCGACGTACGCCCGGGTCAGCTCCTGCCGGATCCGGCCCCAGTAGCTGCGATTGGTGGTGTGCTGGTAGATGCCGCCCCGGGGCAGCCGTCGCTGCGCCTCGTGCGCGACCGGATCGAGCAGGTTGTCCCACTGGATCTCGCTGTAGAGCCACAGGTCGGGCTTGATGTCCTTGGCCGTCCGATACAGGCGCGGGAAGTTGTCGGCCATGTCGGTATGGGACCAGGAGTCGCCGAAGTCGTCGACACGCCGGGCGGCCTCCGCCTCGTTGGCACGACGCGCGACGCAGCGAGGGCAGCCACAGACGCCGTAGTCGCCGGCCTCGATGTTGATGCCGCCGATGTCGAAGGTCTCGGTGAGCCATGCCACGCCCTCCTCCATCCAGGCCATCGTCTCCGGCGCGGAGGGACAGGCGGACAGCGTGTAGTCCGAGCGCGGGAAGCTCAAGGGGAAGGCCAGGTCGGCGATCTGGAAGCCCACGCCCTTCTCGAGCGTGGCGGCGTGCTGTGGGTTCTCCCGCAGCCAGGTGGCGAGGTTGTAGCGATGGTCGCCCTCCCAGTAGACGCCGCCGTATGAGCCGATGGCGATGCCGGGCAGGATACGGACACCCCGCTCGGTGGCGTAGCGGCACAGCTCCTGGGCGGCCTCGATGCCGCCGTGCGGGTCGCGCAGGAAGCCGTAGATGACGACGGCCGCGATGCGATTGCGGGAGCAGAAGTCGACGCAGCGCTGGTAGTCGCGCAGGAACCCGCCGGGTGGCTTGCCGTAGGGGTTGAAGACACCGATCTCCTGCTGGCCCACCTGGGAGAGCTCCCAGTTGGTGGAGTGATCCCAGGTCCAGAAGGTGCGGTACGTGAGGCCCGGCTCCTGGGCGATGGTGCCGGCCTCCAGCACGAGGCGGTCCGGCTGGGCGCCGGCACGGGCGATCAGCTCCTCCGCGCCGTAGATGACGCCCGAGAAGGGGCCGCCGGAGACGACGATGCTGTTGGGCTCGACCGTGATATGGAAGGCGCCCTCGGGGAGCTCCGCGTCCTCGCGCAGCTCGAGCAGCGGGCCCTCGCCCAGCTCGTGCCATTCGATGCCGGGGAAGCTCTCGCGCAAACGCCGCGCAGCGTGCACGTGCCGCTCGCCGCCGCGGAGCACGACCGGTCCCTCGAGTGTGATCAGTCCGCCTGCCATGCCGTCCTCCAGTGCCTCTCTTCGAAGCCGACGCTTGCGCGTGGACGCCGACGCTTGCGCGTGACGGCGCCTACGGCTCCTTCTCCCAGTACCAGTAATCGGTCTTGAACTCGTCGTACTCGCGACGCGCCGTCATGCGCTCGACGTCGATGACGATCATGTTGGTCCTGCCCAGCAGGTCGTCGCCGTGCTGGTAGTCGTCGTGGCCGTAGTAGCCCATGTACGTCCGGAAGTCGGCGATGAGCTCGGCATCGTCGGAGACGACCCTGGCGGTGCCACAGGCGATGACGCTCTCCCAGTGACCGTGGCACTTCATGGCCCTGGCCAGCTCGGCGCTGTCGCCGTAGTACTTGTTGATGACGTAGGCCACCTTGGGGTTGCGCCGGATGACGTCGAGCTTGCGACCCGAGTTGGCGCAGTGGAAGTAGAAGCGGCCATCGCGGTAGGCGTGGTTGAGGGGTAGCGCGTACGGCTCACCGTCCAGTGACATCGAGAGCACGCCCTGGTACGTGCCGGCGATGATCCTCTCGCACTCCTCGTTGCTCTTGACGGGATGGAACTGGCTCTTCATCCCGATACCTCCCCTCCTGCCTTGATGCGCCTCGCAGGGGGTCCCACGCTGCGCCGTACTCGCAGCTCGGTTTCGAGCCGGATGCGTTCGACCCGTGGCTGGCGTCGCCGACGAAGCCGCAGGAGCAATCGCTCGGCCGCTCGTCGGCCCATCTCCTCGGCTGGTTCGTACACCGCCGATATGGCCGGCTGCGCGATGGGATACCACTCCATGTCATCGATACCGACGATGGAGATGTCTCGTGGGACCTGCAGGCCGGCCTCGGCGATGGCGACCAGCGCACCGACGGTCATGAGGTTGTTGGTCACGAAGATGGCACTGGGTTGCGGGGATGATGCGAGAAGCCGGACCGTGGCCGCGCGTCCACCCTCGAAGGTGGAGTGGCCTGCGCTGATGTGATCGAGTCGAGCCCGAACGCCGCGGGCTGCGAGGGCATTCCGATACCCGGCGATCCGCCCCCGGTCGAAGGAGGCCTCCGTGCCGCCATGCACGATGGCTACGTCCCGGTGTCCGAACTCCAGGAGGTGCTCCACCGCGATATGCGCGGCGGCCTCGTTGTCGATGGTGATGGAATCGACCTCCAGGTCGGGCAGCTCGGCATCGACGAGCACGACCGTGGTCCCGCGCCTGATGGCACCGCGCAGATGATCCCCGTCCGCCGAACTCGAGGCGACGATCAGCGCGTCGACCTGCTTGCGCAGCAGCGTCTCCACGGCCGAGCGCTCGCGTTCGACGCGGTTGTCGGTGTTGGCCAGGATGACGCTGAACCCCTCCGGCCCAAGGAGGCTCTCCACGCCGATGGTGAGCTGTCCCCACCATGGATTGGAAACGTCGGCGAGCACGAGTCCGACAGTACGGGTCTGGCGGCTGCGCATGCTCGATGCAACGCCATTGACGATGTAGCCCAGCTCGGCCGCGGTCGCCCTGACCCGTGCCGTGGTCGCTGGAGAGCTGGAGCCCTCCAGGCCGCGCAGGACTCGCGAGACCGTCGCGGTGGAGACATCGGCCGCGCGGGCCACGTCCGCCATGGTGGGCTTGCCAGTGGATGCCAATCGGTCCTCGGAGGTGTGTAAACGATTGCCGTAATCGATTGACTCAACGTACACTTGGGGCCTGCGCTCGTCAACCGATGCCAAGGGCTAGCGACGAGTCGGGCCTGCACGGTGCGTGCGGTCCGTGGCGGTCAGGGCAGACAGAGGAGGAAAGGCCATGGGAGCAGGACCGACCATCCCGGTCGAGGAATACGCGGAGCGGCGGGAGCGGGCCGCCAAGCTGGTGGCGGACGCTGGCTACGACGTCCTCGTCGCCAACGGGCATGAATCCGATCCGTCGGTGGTGCGCTACTTCTCGGCCTACTGGCCGCTCTTCGAGATGGGCGGTGTGGCCATCGCACCCTCGGGCGCATCGGCCCTCATGGCCGGCATGGAGTCGGGTGAGTTCGCCAAGGGCCGCAGCGTCATCCCCAACATCCACCTGATGAAGGAATACCGCGAGACGGCGGACCCGGTGTACCCCGGCATGGCGGGCAGCAGCTACCGGGACGTGTTCGAGTCGATCGGCGTCACCGAGGTCAAGCGCATCGGCGTGGCCGGCTACCTCTGCACCAACATGGCCATGTACGAGGGATTGCGGGAGTCGTATCCCGATGCCGAGATCGTGAACGCCGATGGCCTGACGGCCCAGCTGCGAGCGCAGAAGTCAGCGGCCGAGCTGGCCTGCCTGCGCGAGGGCTTTCGCCTGGGTGAGCTGGCGCTCGAAGCCATGCTCAAGGCCGTCAAGCCGGGCATGACCGAGCTGGAGCTGGCGGGCGTGGCACTCGCCGAGCTGTATGCCAACGGCGCCGAGGGCGAGGCCCACACGGTCTACTCGTTCGGCGGCAAGAAGACCTCGAATGGCATCTCGCGGGGCACCCATCGCCCGCTGGAGAAGGGCGACATCGTCCAGATCAACGTCGGTGGCCGGGTGGACGGCTACTCGCCGTCGGTCGGTCGGCCCATCTGCCTGGGCAAGATGACCGACCGCCAGCGCAAGCTCATCGATTTCGGCCGGGACATGCACTACCGGACCTTCGACTGGGTGCAGGCTGGCGTGGTGGCCAAGGAGGTCGCCATCAAGTACGAGGAGTTCGTGAAGGACGCCGGCATGGCGCGCCACTTCCTGTACGGGCCCTGCACCGGCCTCGGCCTGATGGAGGTGGAGAAGCCCTGGATGGAGTCCATCAGCGAGTACACCATCGAGCCGGGCATGACCTTCCAGGCGGACACCTTCTTCTACGACGACGACTTCGGCGGTCGCTGGGAGAACGGCATGCTGGTGGCCGAGTCCGGTCCGGCAGAGTGGCTCAGCAGCGGCACCCACATGGAGCTCATCGAGATCGACTGCTAGGACGCGTCGACGTCGTCAGCACGAACGTCATCGCCACGGAGGGGAGACCGTCATGCGCTATGAGTTGATGCTTCCGCACCACATCAAGACGGCCATCGACGAGGACTGGCCGGTGGTGCTGCCGGTCGGCCCGCTCGAGTACCACGGCCAGCACATGTCGGTGGGCATGGACACCTTGGCCGTGGTCAAGACGGCCGAACAGCTCGAGCGGGAGATGGAGATGGTGCTGCTGCCCACCTTCTGGTGGGCACCGGCCAGCTATGCCGTCGAGCCACCCGAGCTCAAGGGCAGCGTGCAGGTGGAAGCCGAGCACCTCATCCCGGTGGTCAAGGACATCTTCCGCAGCCTGCTTCGGATCGGCTTTCGCAACATCCACTTCTTCATCCACCACCAGTCGGAGAACTTCCTCCAGGGCATGCCCACCGACCTCGCCTTCCGCACCGGCGCTCGTCTCGCCATCTTCGAGTTCATCGAGCGGGAGCGCGGCGAGGGCTGGTGGGGCAGCAACGAGATGTCGACCTACTACGCCGACCACGAGCGCGGCGGCAACCCCTTCAACTGGATCAGTGGCCATCCCCTGATGGACGCCGAGATCATCAGCCAGTACCCCTTCGACCACGCAGCCATCGGCGAGACCTCGCTGATGATGGAGCTGTGTCCCGAGAGCGTGGACATGAGCCATCTCGACACCAGCAAGTGGTATCTCGAGAGCGCCAGGGACGCCAACCGCGAGCTGGGCGCGAAGGGCGCCTCGCTGGTCCTCGAGCGCATGCGCAAGATCCTCACCGAGTCCAGGCTGGCGCAGCCGTGAGCGGACAGGGGTCGAGGACGTGGTTCTTCCCCGACGGCGATATCCCCGAGCCCGGAGAGGTGGAGCCCAAGGGGCACGAATCGCTGCTCATGCTGAACCCCAACGATGACGATGCGGAGGTGGTGATCACGGTCTACTTCGAGGACCGTGAGCCCGTCACTCTCGCCCCGCAGCAGGTGGACGCTCGGCGGGTGCGATGCATCCGCACCAACGAGCCCATCGACGGCTACCAGATCCCGCGTGGGCAGTACGCGCTCAGGCTGGAAAGCTCCGTTCCCATCGTCTGCCAGATCGGCCGACTGGACGTGCGCCAGCCCAACCTCGCCTACTACACCGTGATGGGGCACCCCCTCGACTGACCGGGCCGCGTCG
>DATHSE010000199.1:0-18879 GCA_035464455.1 Anaerolineae bacterium
TCGGACGGCAGCTATCCCATCAGCCGCCCGCTCTTCATCTACCCGGCCCTGAACCGCCTCGAGTCGAACGCGGCGCTCGGACCGTTCGTCGACTTCTACCTCTCTGATGAGGGCATCGCCAACGCCACCGAGGTGGGGTACGTCGCCATGCCGCCCGAGGAGCTCGAGGAGACCCGTGCCGCCTGGGCCGAAGCCTCGGGCATGGGTATGGCCGAGTAGCGCTGACGCCTCCTCTCTCCCGACGGTCGTCGAGGACCGGACCCGCGTCCCAGGGTCCGGTCCTCCGGCCGCCTTCAGACACTGCGAACCACGAGCGAAGGAGCCTTCAGGCAGATGGCATCGCCCAGCCAGCCGCTGCGAGCCGACGACCTGCACGTCTCGCCATCCCGCGCGAGGACGCAGCGGATCCTGCGGGGACTGTTCTTCCTGGCCTCGCTGCTGGCCATCGCCATCTCGGTCGGCATCGTCCTCTCACTGGCCAGCGAAGCGTTCGTCTTCATCACCAACGTCGACCTCGCCTCACTGGTGAACGGCATCTGGGAGCCGCGCACGCTGCGCTTCGACATCCCCACCCTCATCGCGGGCTCGGTCGTCATCTCCGCCATCGGGATGCTCATCGCCACACCCCTGGGGCTGGGCGCAGCGATCTACCTGTCCGAGTACGCCAGCCCCCGGGTGCGCGGCTGGCTCAAGCCCATCCTGGAGATGCTCGCCGCCATCCCCAGCGTCGTGCTGGGGTACTTCGCGCTCACCACCCTCAGCCCCGTCATCGCCGACCCCATCTGCCCGGGTCCGACCATCCCCTTCAACATGGTCTCGGCCGGCATCGCCGTCGGTGTCCTCATCACGCCGCTCGTGGCGAGCATCGCCGAAGACGCCATGTACGCGGTGCCGAACTCGCTCCGCGAAGCCTCATACGGCCTGGGTGCCCGGAAGCGCACGACCACCCTGCGCGTGGTCTTCCCGGCCGCTGTCTCGGGCATCGTGGCGGCACTCATCATCGGGCTCTCGCGGGCCATCGGCGAGACCATGATCGTCTCGATCGCCGCCGGCGGCACCGGTGGCGCGGCCTTCAACCTCAATCCCTGCCTGCCCGGCCAGACGATGACCGCTGCGATGGTCGGACTCGCCGTCGGTTCCGACCAGTCGCGGGCCGGTGAGGTGAACCTGCCCTACCTGAGCCTCTTCTTCGTAGGCCTGCTGCTGTTCGCCATGACCCTGGCGCTCAACCTGGTCAGCGAGAGCTACGTTCGCCGCATGCGCGGGAAGGGAGCCATCTGATGGCAGGCCGCATGGCAAGCCTGGGCCAGCAGCCTGAGGCCACCGAGGTCGTCCGCCGAGCCCTGGAGGGTAGGCGGGCGGACTGGCGTAGCCGGTTGTTCGAAGGGTTCCTGCTGTTCTCCCTGGTAGTGGCCTTCTTCTTCCTCGTGTGGCTGCTGGTAGCGACGTTCGTCGAGTCCATTCCCGTGTGGACGGAGCGCGGCCTGCTGGATTTCCTGAACACGCCGCTGGCCTCAAACCCCGACAACGCGGGTATCTCACAGGGACTCTTCGGCTCGGTGGTCATGATGTTCCTGGTGGCGCTGCTGGCGCTGCCGGCAGGCGTGGCAGCGGCCATCTACCTCGAGGAGTACGCCCCCGACAATGCCCTGAGCCGAACGCTGAACACGATCATCCGCAACCTCGCCGGCGTGCCGGCGGTGGTCTACGGCATCCTGGGCCTGTCCTTCTTCGTCTTGACCATGGAGGGCGTCACGGGTGGGCGCACGGTGATCTCCGGCGGGCTCACGCTGGCGGTGCTGGTGCTGCCCATCACCATCATCGTGAGCGCAGAGTCCCTGCGCTCGGTGCCGGCCAGCATCCGCGAGGCGGGCTTCGGCGTGGGCGCAACCCGCTGGGAGGTCATCCGCTCACACGTCCTGCCATATTCCGCTCCGGGCATCCTGACGGGCGTGATCCTGACGCTGGCGCGGGCCTTCGGGGAGACCGCGCCGCTCCTGCTGGTGGGCGCAGCCGCGACCGGCTTCGCGCAGCCAGCGAACGCCACCCTCCTGGACCAGTTGCATGGACCCTACACCTCCCTCCCGACGATCATCTACGTCTGGGCGCGCAACCCCAACCCCGGCTTCCAGCCGCTGACCTCGGCCGCCATCCTCGTCCTCGTCGTGGTCATCCTGCTGGTGAATGCCATTGCCATCATCCTGAGGAACCGATATGCAAGGAAGTGGTGAGACGATGACCCTAGAGGAACCCCGCACGAGCAACGGCAGCGACGAGCAGGCCACTCGTGCCGCCGGCATGCAGGCGATGAAGGTCAACGTCGGCGGCGGGGGCGAGCAGAGGGTCGCGGTCGGCGGCGAGAACGTCTTCGAGGTCTCCGACTTCAACGCCTACTACGGCGACTTCCGGGCGGTGAAGGACATCACCATGGACATCCCCAAGAACCGCATCACTGCCTTCATCGGACCCTCGGGCTGTGGCAAGTCGACGTTGCTGCGCTGCTTCAACCGCATGAACGACCTCGTGCCGGTCGCCCACAACAGCGGCCGGATCCTGTACCACGGGGTGGACCTGTACGACCAGAAGGTCGATGCGGTCGAGGTACGTCGGCGCATCGGGATGGTCTTCCAGAAGCCCAACCCGTTTCCCAAGTCGATCCACGAGAACGTGGCCTTCGGAGCTCGGATCGCCGGCTACAAGGGCGATATGGACGAGCTGGTCGAGCGCAGCCTTCGGCGGGCGGCCATCTGGGATGAGGTCAAGGACAAGCTCAAGGAGCCGGGCACGGCCTTGTCGGGTGGGCAGCAGCAGCGCCTCTGCATCGCTCGCGCCATCGCGGTGGAGCCGGATGTGATCCTCATGGACGAGCCCTGCTCGGCGCTGGATCCCGTGGCCACGCTGAAGATCGAGGAACTCATGTTCGAGCTCCGCGACGAGTTCACCATCCTCATCGTGACCCACAACATGCAGCAGGCAGCGCGCGCCTCGGACGAGACGGTGTTCCTGACGATGGGCGAAGACCGCGCCGGGTATATGGTGGAGAAGGGGCCGACCAGCGAGATCTTCACCAACCCCAAGAACCAGCTGACCGAGGACTACGTCTCCGGTCGCTTCGGATGAGGAAGGCAGGACCATGAGCGACCCGACCGGACGACACCACGACGAAACGACGGCCGGCGCCCCGGCCGGCGACGAACACGCCCCGCTGCCCACCGATGTCGGTGAGCGGCCCCTGGCCGAGATCCCGCGCCCGTTCACGCGGGAGGCCATGGACTTCATGGAGCAGCAGGTCAAGGACGCCATCCTGCGCATGGGCAGCATGGTCTCCGAGCGCATCCTGGGGGCCATCGATGCCCTCGAGCAGCACGACGCCGAGGGGGCGCTGCGCATCATCACCACCGACGACCAGCTCAACGAGGAGCAGGAGAGGATCAGCGGGCTGGTGGTCGAGACCATCGCTCGCGAGCAGCCCGTGGCACGCGACCTGCGCTTCCTGATGGCCCTTGATCACGTCGCCTACGACCTCGAGCGGATGGGTGATCACGCCTCGTCGGTGGCCAAACAGGCGCGCAAGCTGGCGCCGCATGCGCCGTTGCAGGAGCACGTGCGGCTGCCGGAGCTGGGACGGCTCGTGGCGCAGCAGGTTCGGGACATCCTCACCGCCGTCGTCGATGTCGACGAGCAGCGGGCGCGGGAGATCGCCGCCGGGGACGACGCCGTCGACGAGCTCTACCACACCATCTTCGCCGAGACGCTCGAGCTGATGCGCGCCGACCCGGCCAACGTCGACCCCGGTGCCCGCATCCTCTTCGCGGCCCACTATCTCGAGCGCTGCGGCGACCGCGTCACCAACATCGCGGAGGACATCGTCTTCCTGGCCACCGGCGAGGTGGAGGACCTCAATCCATGACCGAGGGCGGCGTCGACGTGGCAGCCGGCCACCAGGTTGGCGACCCGCCCACCCGCGTGCTCTTCGTGTGCACCCACAACTCGGCCCGATCGATCATGGCGGAGGCGCTCCTGCGCGAGAAGGGTGGCGAAGCCTATGAGGCCTTCTCGGCCGGCACGGAGGTAGCCGAGGTGCGCCCGCTCACGCTGGCCGTGCTGCGCGAGGCAGGGATCCCGACCGAGGGCCTGCGCTCCAAGTCGGTGCGGGAGTTCATGGGCCAGAGGTTCGACTACGTCATCACCGTCTGCGACACGGCCCGCCAGAACTGTCCCGTCTTTCCGGGTGAGGGCGAGCGCTTCCACTGGGGCTACCCGGATCCGTCGCAGGCCGAGGGTAGCGAGGAGGAACGACTGGAGGCCTTCCGCCGCGTCTTCACCGCTCTCAGCCAGCGCATCGACCTGTTCATGTCGGTGCTGGGCAAGCATCAGACCGACGACGGGGACTGATAGCCGCGCGGCCGGACGGTGAGCCGGTGCGGAGATGCACCATCCACGACCGGGCCTGACGTGCGACCCTATGCGGCATGTCTGAACGACCTGCCGATCGAGAACGGGTGCGAATCCATCTGCTGCGCCACGCCCACGCGGGCGACGCCTCCGAGTGGACCGGCGACGACGACTTGCGCCCACTGACCGCCAAGGGTCGCGGCCAGAGCCAGCGCCTGGGTGCATTCCTCCTGGAGCGAGGCGTTCGGCCTGACGTCATCGTCAGCAGCCCCAAGACGCGGGCCCGCCAGACCGCCGAGATCGTGGCCTCCGCGCTGGACATGAGCGTCAGGCTCGATCAGCGCCTCGCGGATGGCTTCGGCAAGCAGGAGCTGTGGGCACTGCTCGATGAGCTGGGCGCTCGCGAGCCGATGCTCGTGGGTCATGACCCGGACTTCTCCCACCTGCTCGAATACCTCATCGATGCTGCCGGCGTGAGCATGAAGAAGGGCGCGCTGGCCGCCATCGACCTGAATACGAAGCTGAGCGATGGCGACGCCGAGCTTCGTTGGCTGCTGCCACCGGAGCTGCTTGCCGAGACGTAGATGCCGGACTAGGCGAACGGTAGCGAGAAGCTGAAGGTCGAGCCCTGGCCTTCCACGGACTCGAGCCAGATGCGGCCCCCGTGCGCCTCGGCGATGTGGCGCGCGATGGCGAGGCCCAGGCCGGTCCCGCCCAGGCCGCGCTCACGAGCACGGTCGACCTTGTAGAAGCGCTCGAAGACTCGCGCCTGGTCCTTCGTGGGGATGCCCACGCCATGGTCTGCCACGGAGATGACGACGCCATCGGGATGCTCGTCGCTGGTGACGGTCACCGTCCCACCGCCCGGTGAGAACTTGACGGCGTTGTGCAGCAGATTCATGAGGAGCTGATCCAGGCGCTCTTCGTCACCACGGATCGGGGGCAGGTCGTCGGGCACGAGCTCAACGAGCACCACACCCTGGCGTTCGGCGAAGGTGTGCAGGCGGCGCATGGAGGACGCGACCAGTGGCGCCAGCAGGACCTTGTCGTTTCGCACCTGCGTGGAGGTCTGCTCGATGCGCGAGAGGTCCAGCAATTCGTTGATCATCTGGACGAGGTGCCCGGTCTCGATGTCGATGGTGGCCACCCGTTCCCGCATACGCACGGAGACCTCCTCGTTCTCCAGGTCGTCGAGAAGCATCTCGGTCAGGAGACGGATGTTGGCCAGGGGCGTCCGCAGCTCGTGGCTGAGGTTGTCGATGAACTCGCTGCGGATACGGCGAAGCCGCTGCAGCTCGGTGACATTCTCGATGGTCACCCAGGCTCCGCCGTCGGAGGCAGGGCGAGCGCGCACGATGATGCTGGTGCGGTCGCGCGAGTCGGACTCGCGCACGCCGCTCTCGCCATCGGCGGCCGCCCGGACCAGGTCCTCGAGCTTGTGGTCGACGAAGGTCTCCATCAGCGTCCGCCCCAGCAGGGACCCCGGACGACGTTCCAGCGCGTGGTGCGCCGCCAGGTTGGCCGTGCGCACGCGCAGGGCCTCGTCGAACCGGAGCAGGCCCAGGGAGGCTTGATCGGCTACAAGGGCAACCTCGGTCTCGCTGACGGTGGGCGTGTGCTCACGTGGCATGGACCTAGGATAGGCTGGCCGGGAGGCACTGCTCCATCCCGACTGCGGGCCCTGCGCAGGACGCTGGAACCTAATCCGCGCCGGGGACGGCGTAGCTGGTCGGTGAGTCGACGGATCCGGCGCGCCCTGATCCGTCGCAGGCTCACGGAAGGGTTCGTTGGCAGAGGGTGCGCCAGCCACGAAGCTCCCTTCCAGCGTGTAGCTCGATCCAGCGCGTGACGTAGGCGACCTCCAGCGCCGTACCATCGAAGAGCACCACACAGGGGCCGCTGGCAGAGGTCGGTTCTGCCGCCAGGTAGCGGCTCTCTCGGGCGAACGAGTCGGCAAGGGCAGCGAGCGTTCGGATCGGCCGCAGCTGCCCGCGGGTACGGTCCACCTTGCGGGCGAAGCGCTCCGAGCGCCAACCCGCGGGGAGCCGTTGCGGGTGGCGCCAGGAGCGCTGGAGGAGCCAGGCGCCGGAACGCAGCGTACGTGCGGGATCCACGAGGTGCGGGGCCTTGGCCGGAACTGCTTCGCTCACTGTCGTCAGGGTGGATCGTGCGTGTCAACGCCTTGTCATCAAGAGGTCAACATCGTGTTATCGACGGTCGGCCTCAGTCACGCCTGTCTCGATCACGGGGCCACAGGTCCTGTGAGACCGTTCGCTGCTTTCGGCGCGAGCGTCGCCGGCGCTCGGCCAATCCCAGCGAGACCAGCATCAGCTCGTTGACGCGCCGCTCGAACTCCGGCACGGTCGCCTCCGGGATGGTCACGCAGACCTCACGCAACGCTGTCTCGAGCTGATACCACAGGTCGCCCTTGCGCACCTCGTAGAGCGGGTAGCGCGAGTTGATGACGACCCGTCGAACACCGTCCTCCACGACCATGGCGCTCCGCAGGCGAGGGTCGAGCGAACGGATGACGACTTCGCCGACGCCCGAACGGCTTCCCGGCCGAGGCCCGCCACGGCGGAACGGCGGCGCGGCGGGCTCGTCGGTCGCTCCCTCGGGCGGTCCCTCCACATGCTCGTCGGCAGGAGCACCCTCCGGCGCTGCGTCGTCGTCGGTCGATCGATCGACGTAGCCCTCCAGCGTCAGCTGACCGCGAACATCGCTGCCGGGCCCGGAGCCAAGCTCACTCTCGAAGAGCTGACCCGATTCCAGCATGCGCAAGGCGCGGGCCAGGATGCGACGGACCTGCTCGGCCGTGCGCAGCGCCTGTGGGCTGGCAGCCACGGCTTCCTCGCGTGTGAGACGGCGGATCACCGGGGCAAGCAGCCGATGCATCCGCGCCTCCACCGCCTCCCACTCCGGGCTTCCGCGCTCGACATCGCTCTTGTTGAGCGTCACGGAGACGTGCGGCAGCTCGATCTCACCGATGAGGCGGTTGAGGCCCGGGTGGACCGCTGGCCCGGCGTGGCCGAACCACTCGGGCGCGCCCACGAGCCGGCCCAGGTGGTAGAGGCGCATGCCCGCTTCGATGCTGGCGGGTGGAGGATCGCCGAGCAGCCCGTGCCAGCCGCTGACGAGCCGGCCGCCTGCCCGGACCGTGAAATCGTGCCGTTCCTCGACGGGCCACTCGCTCGGGGCCAGCGGCGCCCGGTCGATGCGCATCACCACCTCGCCCGCGACCAGGAGGGGACGGTAGACGTCGCTCAGGCGGGCGCGCACGCGACGGACCTCGAGCTTGCGATCGACGGCACCGATCTCGATGCGTACGTAGCCCAGCTCACGATCGACCGGCTTGCGGATCTCGGAGAGATCGTAGATCCGGAGCTTGCTGCGGTCGCGGTAGTCCTCGTCGACGAAGCTGACGGCTGCGTCATCACCGGCACGGGAAGCGCTGATCGAGAAGCGGCCGCCGAGGTGTCCGATAGCCGCCTTGCCGCCCTGTCCGTAACGGCCGATGCGCTCACCGGCGCGCTTCCGCGAGCCTCCCCAGCGGAGATACTCGCGCTCGAGCTCCCGCGGACCCATGCCGCTGCCGCCCACCACCGTCAAGGTCACGCTGCCCGGTCGGATGGACAGATCCACCTGGAGGGGCCGACCAGGTCTACGCGAGTCGACCGCGTTGTCGATGAGCTCGAGCAGCGCATCGAGGGGCGTCCGATAGTTGGAGAACAGGGCGGCGGTCAGCCGTGGGTCGATCCGCTCCCGCACGACGCGCGAGGTCACCCGGGCCTCTCAGTGATCACTGCGTCAGCGTACCGGTACCGACCGACGCGACGCCGATGGACCCGAGCGCGACGACTCGAGCACGAGATGCTGCCAGCGAAGACCGTATGGCTCGAAGCGCTTGAAGTCGGCGTCCCGGGTGACCCACGTGCAGCCCTCGCCGATGGCCAGGGCGGCATGCTGGGCGTCAGCCACCAGCTTGCCCGTGGCGCTGGACGCGCGGCAGAGCCGGATCACGCCATCGAGATGAGACGGCGGCGGGGAAGCCAGCCGGCAGCGGGGATGTCCCGCGAGCTGCTCGACGACGGCCAGCGCGATGGGCAGCGGGGTCGGGTCTGCATAGATGCCTGGGTTGGTGACGATGCGGACGAAGCCGATGGCCACCAGGACGCTCAGGCTGAAGGGCTCAGGCCCATCGACCAGCTCGTGCAGCCAAGCCGCGTACGACCCGTGCCGCACTTCATCTTCGCGGTGGGCGTAGACAAGGATGTTGACGTCGGGCATCAGCATCGGTCAGTCGGCATGCACTCTGTCGTCCTGCTCGAGCGCCACGGCGAAGTCGGCCGGCGCATGGTCGACGAGCGACCCCCCACGCCCGTATGTCACCAGCCTGAACGGTGGCGCCGGGGCCTCTTCTTCATGGAGCGCATCACGAAGCGCGCGATTGACCAGGTCACTGACCGTGACGTTCTGGCGGGCCGCGCGGATCTTGGCCTCGCGAAGAAGATCGTCATCGAGCACTAGGGTCGTTCTCATACGTATGAGCATACTGATGCGGGACCGGCCGCGTCAAGGACGCTCGAGGCGCAACACGTAGCCCACACCCCGCACGGTCTGCAGGTAGACGGGCCGGCTGGGGTCATCCTCGATGGCCGAGCGCAGCCAATGGACGTGCACGTCCACGGTGCGTGTCTCGCCAGCGTAGTCGTAACCCCAGACCTTCTCCAGCAACTGCTCCCGGCCGAACACCTGCCCGGGGTTGCGGGCCAGGAAGGCGAGCAGCTCGAAGGCCTTGGGCTTGACTGCGAGCTCCTTGCCTTCGCGAAGCAATCGGTGCCCAGCCAGGTCGAGGCTGACGCTCCCGAGCCGGATGTGCTCGCGCTCGGCAGGCTCGGAGCCGTTGCCGGCGCCGTCGGCTTCCGCACGCTCGAGCCGGCGCAGCTGCGTGCGGATGCGGGCCATCAGCTCCCGCAGGCTGAAGGGCTTGGTGACGTAGTCGTCGGCGCCCAGCTCGAGCCCCACGACCTTGTCGATCTCGCCGTCCTTGGCGGTCAGCATGATGATCGGCACCGACGATTCGCGGCGCAGGATGCGGCAGACCTCGATGCCCGAGACCTCGGGCAGCATCAGGTCCAGCAGCACCAGGTCGGGCGACTCCGCCCGGAACCGCTCCAGCGCGGCCCGGCCGTCGGCAGCAGTGACGACACGCAAGCCGTCCTGGGCCAGCGCCTCCGCCAGGGTCTCGCGCAGCGTGGGCTCATCGTCCACGACCAGGATCGTGCGAGCCATCGTTTCAGTCCAGCCGTCCGACCGGGCCGGGGGCGCGCATCCACCACTCGCTGAACTCGCGACACTGGCCGGCCTCGTCGAAGCGGCAGACGAAGATGTTGCTGTACTCATCCTCGACGGCGGCGGCCTCATCCAGGTAGCGCGTCGAGCCGATGGCCACGTGGACCTCGTCCTCGATGGCCAGCGGCTCATAGGCGGCCTCCCACGAGCGTTTCCCGTCGTCGTCGTCCAGCCAGGAGGCGACGATGGCGTCACGCCCGCTGACGGGCGCGTGGCCGCCGCGATAGCTGTAGGCGCAGTCGGCACTGAAGAGCGCACCGATGGCGGCCGGGTCCCGGCTGCGCCAGGCGTCGATGTAACGGCCCAGCCAAGCCCCGAACTGGTCACGTGACAGGTGCATCTGCTACTCCTCTGCGGCGATGGCGCCGGCCAGCTCGCTGGCCGCGGCCAGCCGGTCGAGCGTCGTCTCATAGCCCAGGGCGGACATGACCTCGAAGATCGGCGGCGTGGCGGTACGTCCCGTGAGCGCGACCCGGATGGCCATGAACAGGTCGCCCACCTTCCAACCGTGGTCCTCGCACAGCGACCGCAGCGCCGGTTCCAGCACCTCGGCACCAAAGTCGTCCTCGCCCGTCTCCTCCACGATGCGACGGGTGCTGGCGAGGCCGGTCTCGGTGGTGACGGCGTCCCAGCGCTTGGGCAGCAGCAGTGCGGGGTCGATCTCCAGGTCCTCGACGAAGACGAAGTCGAGCATGGGCCCGATGGCGTCCAGCCGGGGCAGGCGCTCCACGACCATCGGCAGCAGCGGAGCGAGGTCCTCCACCGTCGGCCGGCGGACGGTGTAGCCGTCCGCCGCGGCGCCGGCCACGGCCCGTTGCAGGAACGGCAGCGCACGCGTGACCAGCTCAGCTGGGGCCAGGCGGCGGATCCACTGGCCGTTGAGCCAGTCGAGCCGGTCGGCATCGAAGATGGCGCCGGAGGGTTGCACACGCGAGAGGTCGAAGCGCTCCTCCAGCTCGGCCAGGCTGAAGAGGTCGGCGTCATCGCCGCTGCTCCAGCCCAGCAGGGCCAGGTGGTTGACGATGGCCTCGGCAACGTAGCCCTGCTCACGATATGTCGCCACGGCAGTCTGGCTCTTGCGCTTGCTCATCTTGGAGCGGTCGGGGTTGAGGATCAGCGGCAGGTGCGCGAACAGCGGCAGCTCGGCACCCAGGGCGCGGAACAGCAGCACGTGCTTGGGCGTGTTGGAGAGATGGTCCTCGCCGCGGATGATGTGGCTGATGCCCATGGCGATGTCGTCCACGACCACCACGAAGTGGTAGAGCGGTGAGCCGTCCGAGCGGGCGATGACGAGGTCGCCGCCAAGCTGGCTGGTGTCGATGCTGACGTGCCCGCGGACGAGGTCGTCGAACTCCACGCTGCCCTCGCCGAGGCGGAAGCGGATGACCGACGGGCGTCCCTCGGCGCGCCGAGCCTCTCGCTCCTCCGGCGTGAGGGTGGCGCAGCGGCCGCTGTACCCGGCGTGCGCCGCGTCGGCGAGGCGATCGGCCTCGCGATCCTCGGGCGTGCAGAAGCAGGGATAGGCCCTGTCCTGCGACAGCAGCCGCTCGATGGCCTCGGCGTAGTGCTGGCCGCGCTCGGATTGGCGATAGGGACCGTGCGGGCCACGCGCTGGCCGATCCACCGCCTCGGGGCCTTCGTCCCACTCGATGCCCAGCCAATGCAGGCCGTCAAGGATGTCCTGCTCGTACTCGCGGGTGGAGCGCGCCTGGTCGGTGTCCTCGAGCCGCAGGACGAAGGTGCCACCGGTCTGCCGCGCGAAGAGGTAGTTGAACAACGCCGTCCGGGCCGTGCCGATGTGCAGGGGCCCGGTGGGGCTGGGAGCGATGCGGCACCGGGTCGTCATCGGGACCTCTCCTCCTCTTCCTCTTCGGCCGCCAGGCGTCGGGCCTCGGCGCCGGTCACCACCTGCGTGCCACGATATCGCCAGACGCCGCGCGAGGGAAGGTCGTCAGTGCCGCGTCGGAAGTGCCGTCGGGCCGCGGCCGACCAGGCGGCGCCGCTGGAGCGGCTGTAGACGTCGGCGTCATTGCCCGCGTCCTCGACGGGCTCCGTCTCACGCTCGCTCGGGGCATCCCGCCGCTCACCGGGCCGGAAGTCCTCCCACCAGGGCACGCGCTCGGCCGTCCAGGTGCGCGACGAGGCGGCGCGGCCGCGACGTGGCCGTGGCGTTCCGGTCGCACGTGGGCGCGTCTTCCCATCGCCGGTGGCGCCATCGGCGGTCGCACCATCGGCGGTCGCCTCGCGCCGCCGAGCATGCTCGGCACGCACCGGTCCGGGCGCGTGGCGACGGTCCCACTCGCGGCGGCGCAGCGGATCGGACAGCAGCTGGTAGGCCTCCTGCACGGCAAGGAAGCGCTCCTCGTTGCCGGTGGATCCGTCGGGGTGGTACAGCTTCGCCAGCCGTCGGTGGGCGGATTTGATCTGCTCGCGGTCGGCGCCGCGCAGGATGCCCAGGACACGATAGGGGTCGGTGGTGGGCTTCATGCCGGCCGTCCTCGTCGAGATCGCCGGCTAGCTCGCATGGCCCACGGCTGCCAGCTCGAAGCGTGGCAGGGCGGTGGCGGCCTCTCCCCCTCCTGGCGCCAGGACCGTGGGATGGTGGTAGGCGGCCATGGCCCGCAGGTCGCGCTCGTCGAGCACGCCGATCTGCGCCAGGGTCTCCACCGAGGCGGCCTTGATGGCACGGCGCGCCATGTCTCCATCCTCGATCTTGATGGCGATGCCCGACGCCCCCACGTCATCGTGGGCGACGAGGCCGATGGCGCGCATGCCCTCGGCGCCGGCCTTGGCCACCAGCCGCCCGGGCCGGCGGCGCATCAGCTCGGTGTCAAGGTTGTCGTAGGTGCCGCCGACCATGTCCGGTGCGCCCATCATGGCGTCGCGGACGCGCCGGAGCGCGGGTGCGGACTGGCTCTTCGCCCCATCCGCGGCAGGACCCTCGGGGTCAGCCAGCAGCAGATAGGCACGCGCCAGCTCCAGGAGCGTGACCTCGTAGGTCAGCACGCCGCAGTTGTCGGTGGCGGTGCGCAGCGTCTCGAGCTTGCGGCCGAAGAGACGCGCCACGGCCTCGCGCACCGCCACCTGGCTGCGATGGCTGGGGTCGGCGTAGCCCTCGACGCTCCAGCCGGCGTAGGCGCTCATCAGGATGGAGGCGGCATGGAAGCCCGAGCAGCCGTGGCGGATGGCGCCCGGTGTCTCGCCGTCACGCGCCAGGCGCGCCGCCGTGAGCGCGTCGCTGGGAGCACCCTCGGTCCCGCAGCGGAGGAGCGCCTGGGTGACGCTGGCACGCCGGAAGATGGCCTGCAGCGTACGGACGTGCTTGTCCTCACCGGTATGGGAGGCGCACATGATGGCCAGCTCCGCCGGCGTCAACGCCAGGTCGTCGGCTGCTCCCGACTCGATGAGCGCGACCACGCCGAAGGGCTTCACCGTGGACCGCAGCATCACTTCCGTGCTCGGCGCACCCACCGCGTGCATGATCCTGCCGCGGTCATCCACCTGCACGATGTGGCCACGATGCCGGCTCTCGACGGTCTGGCCGCGGCGGACCTCCACCAGCAGCGGCGGCGCAGCGCCCCTGCGGGTCCGCGTGGCGACCGGGATCGAGGGTTGCTCTGGCACGCCCCGATGGTATCGCGGGCAGGCCGGGCTGGTACTGCGGACCACCGGACTCCCGTCGGGCACCGTAGAATCAGCACTCGCCATCCTGCCGCACCCCGGAGGCGTTCGTGCCCGACCAGCCCAACCTGTTCATCTCCCAGCATCCCGCCGTCCTGCACAAGCTGGCACTGCTGCGCGACGACACCACGGAGCCCAAGAAGTTCCGCGAGCTCGTGCGCGAGATCAGCTGGCTGGTCGGCTACGAGGCCCTCGCCGACGCACGCCTCGACCAGGTCGAGGTGCAGACCCCGCTCGAGCTCACGACCGGCCACAAGCTCGCCGAGCGCATCGGCCTGGTGCCCATCCTGCGAGCGGGCCTGGGCATGGTCGATGCCTTCCTGGAGCTGTTCCCCACTGCCCAGGTATGGCACCTCGGCCTGTTCCGCGACGAGCGCACGCTGCGGCCGGTCGAGTACTACAACAAGCTGCCCGACGAGACCACCGTCGACACCTGCCTCATCCTCGATCCCATGCTCGCTACCGGTGGCTCGGCGACCGCCGCCATCGAGGTGCTCAAGGAGTGGGGCGCCACCCGTATCAAGCTGGTCAACCTCATCGCCGCGCCCGAGGGTGTCGCGGCAGTGAGCGCCGCCCATCCCGACGTTCCGATCTACTGCGCAGCGCTGGACCGCCAGCTCAACGAGAAGGGCTACATCCAGCCCGGTCTTGGCGATGCCGGCGATCGCCAGTTCGGGACGGGCCTGTAGCCACCGTCCCGGGCTCGGCTTGGACGCAGCACTGATGCCCGGCGAACCCGAGCGCGCGCTGCTGTGCATCACGCCGGCGCCGGCGATCGATCGGACCGCGCATGTCGCTCACCTTGCGCACGGCGAGGTGTTGCGCCCGCTGGAGCTGGTGGCGCTGCCCGGAGGCAAGGGCGTCAACGCCGCGCGTGCCGCGGTCCGGCTCGGCGGGCGGGTCATCACCAGCGGCATCGCCGGCGGCCATGCCGGCCGCTGGATCGTCGAGGCGCTGGCCGCCGAGGGCCTGTCGCCCGCGTGGGCGATGGCGGCGGCCGAAGCACGCACGACCTACGTGACCGTCGACAGCAGGGGCGATGCGGTCATCGTCTACGAGCGCCCGGCGATGGCCACACAGGCAGAGTGGGAGGCCTTTCTGCGCCTGCTGGAGGCGGAGCTCCTGCCACGATCGGGGCGCGCCATCGTGGCCGGCAGCATCCCCGCGGGCATCGACGACGCCGGGTACGGCGCCATCGTGGAGGTCGCCCGGCGAGCCGGCTGTCCGCTGCTGGTGGATGCCTCCGGGCCGGGCCTGCTGGCAGCGCTGCAGGCTGGACCCGACGTCGTCAAGATCGGGCGCATCGAGGCCGTGGAATGCGGCCTGGTCGCGCGGCAGGCCACGGCAGCCCAGGCTGTCGCGGCGCTGGTCGATCACGGCGCTCGCCTCGCGGTGGTCACTGACGGTGCTCGCGAGGTAGCCGCGGCTGACGCTACCCGGCTGTGGCTGGTGAGCGTGCCCCCGGTGGACGTGGTGAACGCGGTCGGATCGGGCGACTGCTTCAATGCCGCCTTCTCACTCGCGCTGATGGCAGGTGCGACCATCGAGACGGCGCTGGCGCGCGGGGTGGCTGCAGGCGCAGCCAACGCACGAGCGCTGGGGGCGGGCATGCTCGACGCCGACGCTGCGCATGAGCTGGAGCGACAGGTCAGCGTCAGGCGAGAAGGGAGATAGGACATGGATCGACTGCAGGGCCGCCGCATCATCGTGACCGGCGCCACCGGCATCGCCGCTGCGTCGGCCAGGCGTTTCGCGGCCGAGGGAGCCCGCGTCGTGATCATCTCGCGCACCGAGTCGAGCTGCCAGTCGCTCGTGGATGAGATCAGCGCGGCGGGCGGGCTGGCGCACTTCGTGACCGCGGAGCTCACCGACACCGCCGCCGCGACGGAGGCCGTCGGCGGCGCCATCGCCATGCTGGAGCGGGTGGACGGCCTGTTCAACGTGGCCGGCGGCTCCGGGCGGCGCCTGGGCGACGGGCCGCTGCACGAGCTGACAGCGGACGCTTACGAGGCCACCATGCGCCTCAACGCCACCACCCACGTGACCGTCAGCGCCCCGGTGCTGCGGGCGATGCTGCAGCAGCCTCCCGACGCCGATGGCCAGCGTGGTGCCATCGTCAACATGGGCTCGGTGCTGGCCACGCGACCGGTACCGGAGCTGTTCGCCACGCACGCGTACGCCACCGCCAAGGGCGCCGTCGCGGCGCTGACGAGGACCTCGGCCGCGTACTACGCCGCGCGCGGCATCCGCGTCAACATGGTGGCGCCGGCGCTCACCACCTCGCGCATGTCCGAACGCGCGGCCGCCGACGAGGCCACGCTTGCCTTCTCGAAGCGCAAGCAGCCCCTGTCCGGCGGGTTCATCCCGGCCGAGGACGTGGCGCATGCCGCGGTGTACCTTCTTTCATCCGAGTCGCGGGCGGTCACCGGGCAGACCATCACCATCGACGGCGGCTGGTCCGTCCTCGACATCGCCTGAGCCAGCGCATCGGGTCGGCCGGCGGCCCGCGTCGGGTCGGCCACGACCCCGCATCTGCAGGAGGACGAACATGCCCGAGCCCTTCCATCCTCAGCCTCTGACCACCTCGGTCTGCGGCTCCCACGCTCGACCCGGCTGGCTGGACCTGGCCGTGGCGGCGGCTGGGCGGGGAGAGCTGGGTCCACGTGACCTGCGCGAAGTGCAGGACGACGCGGTCGACACGGCTCTGCGTGACCAGGAGGATGCCGGTGTCGATGTCGTATCGGACGGCGAGATGCGGCGCGTGGGCTTCTTCACCGCCGAGTTCTACCGCCACCTGACGGGCGTATCGCCGCTCGAGCCGCAGCGTCGCCTGGGACCGGCGGGGCACGACCAGCAGCACCGGTTCGCCGTGCTCGAGGAGATCGGCGCGCCGCAGGGCCTGGGCGTGGTCGAGGAGTTCGAGTACGCGCGAACGCGGACCAGCCGGCCCATCAAGGTCACCCTGCCGGGACCCTTCACGCTGTCGGGTCGCCTGGCTTACGGGCGTGACGAGGTCTACCCCGATCGCATCGCAGCCGCGCGCGCGTTCGTGCCCATCCTCGCGGCCGAGCTCGAGCGGCTGGTCGATGCCGGAGCGACCTACATCCAGCTCGACGAGCCATCGCCGGCCATCCACCCGGAGGCGTCGGACGAGTTCGCGGCGCTCTTCAACGCGGCCGCAGCCGGTGTCCAGGGCCGCGTCTACCTGGCCGCGCACCTCTGCTTCGGCAACTTCCACGGCCGGCCGCTGTCGTGGCGCATGTACCGGCCGGTGCTGGCACAGGCACTGGCCTTCGAGGTGAGCGAGCTCGTGCTCGAGTTCGCCAATCGCGAGATGGCGGAGCTGGACGTTGCCGCCGACATCACCGCCGCCGGACGACACCTCTCGGCCGGCGTCATCGACGTCAAGAACTACTACCTCGAGTCGGCCGACGACGTGGCCTGGCGCATCGACCGGGTGCTGGCGGCTGGTGTGCCACAGGAGCAGCTCTCCATCGTGCCCGACTGCGGCTTCAGCCAGACCGCTCGCTGGGCGACCAGGCCCAAGCTGGCCGCCATGGTCGCCGGCCGCGACCTGGTACTGGGTCGCGGCTAGGCCTCGCAGCCCACGGGCCGAGCCCATGACGAAGGGCCGGCCCTCGTGGGACCGGCCCTTGGCTGCAGCGTGGGTGGTGTCGCGCGGCCGGGCCGGCTACTCGCCGCCGGGGGTAGGCTCGACGATGGCCTTCTCGAAGCCCTCGCCGGTGACATCGCCCTCGACCATCGAGCGTGCGGCGTCCGCCAGGTCCGTGCGGTAGGCGCCCTCGCCGGGGTCCTCGCTGATGATGCCCGCGTCGAGCATGATCTGGACGGTCGTGTCCCAGGTCTCCTGGGGCAGCGCGCCGATGCCCTCGGGCGAAGGCCAGATCAGCGCGTTGATCTCGTTCATCATCCAGGCCTGGTGACCGGTGCCGAGGATGGAGCCGTTATTGGCCACGATCTCAGCACACTCGTCGGGGTTGTCGCGACAGTGCATCCAGCCCTGGAAGCTGGCGGCGAGGAAGCGCGTGGCGGTGTCCTCGTTGCCCTCTTCGGCCAGCCATGCCTCGCGCGCCCAGATGGCGTCCTGGAGCATGGCCGTGCCCACGTCGTTGTAGTCGATGATGACCATGTCCTCGGGCTGGTACAGCTCGCCCGTCTCGGGGTTCTCCGTCTCCAGGACCTGCGCATACTCGTTGTAGATCATGGCCTCGGCCACGTCGATCTCGCGGTTGAGGAACGCGTTCATGTCGAAGCTCTGGATGATGCGCTCGTAGTCCTGGCCCGGCTCGAGACCAACAGCCCGGCCGGCTGCGATGACCTCGTAGTCGTTGCCGAAGTCCCACATGCCGACCTTCTTGCCGGCGAACTCCTCGGGGCTGTTGACCGGGGCGTCGGCCCACGAGACCGACAGCGTGCCCGAGCGCTGGAAGTGCTGGGCGATGTTGACCAGGTCCGACTGCACCTCTGATTCGCGCACCTCGAGCACGCGGGGCACCCAGGCGATGGTGAACTCGGGGCCGTCCGGCTGCGAGCCCAGCACCTGCGGTGCCTGGTCCGAGGGCGTCTCGTTGATGGTGACGTCGAGGCCCTGGGCCTCGTAGAAACCGAGATCCTTGGCCGCGTAGAAGCCACCGAACTGGGCCTGCGCGAACCACTGCAGCTGCAGGTCGACCGGGGTGAGCTCGTCCTGCGCGCCCACGCTGCCGACGGTTCCCGCGGCCAGGAGCGCGGACGCACCGAGCGCCACGCCGATCCGGGTCGGATTCCTCATGGATACACCTCTCCTCTGGCGCGCCACGCGCCGTACCTCTCGCCGCACGGGCGAAAGACTTACTGGACAAGTGCAAGATAACGCACCGGAGCGCACGGTGGCAGCACCCAGTCGGGTGCGATCGCGTTACACCTCGCCGTCGCGCAGCGAGATGTACCAGGGGATGGCGCGGCGCTCCACCGCGGCCACGACCAGGTAGGCGATGATGGCGGCCACGGCGCCCAGCAGGATGCCCGACCAGCCCAGGCCGAAGTCACCCGCGAACATGGCCGTGATGACGACGCGGCCGATGACGTCGGAGCTGCCGCCGAAGTACTCGGCCACGATGGCGCCGATGAAGGCCAGCGTGGTGCTCACCTTCAGCGCGGTGAAGAAGAACGGCAGCATGTTGGGGATGCGCACCTTGCGCAGCACCTCCGTGTCGGACACGGCGTACGAGCGCATCAGCTCGAGTGCGCCCGGCGATACCTCCACCAGGCCCCGGGTGGCGCTGATGAAGATGGGGAAGAACACCAGCACCGATGACATGGCCATCTTGGACAGCGGGCTGGTGATGCCGAACCAGTTGTTGAAGATGGGCGCCAGCGCCACCAGGGGGATGGCCGCGGCGCCGATGGCGAGCGGCAGCAGGATGTCGCGGGCGACGACGAAGCGGGCGG
>DATHSE010000200.1:0-11355 GCA_035464455.1 Anaerolineae bacterium
CCTGCTCAACCCCGTCTCCATCTATGACTCGGCGCTGTGGGGCCAGACCGATGCCGCTGGGGCATTGGTGGTGCTGCTGGGTGTCGCGGCGCTGATCCGTGGCAACAGCGAGGGCGCCGCAGCGCTGGCGGCCACGGCCGCCCTGGTGAAGCCACAGTTCGGCGTGGTGCTCATCCCGCTGGTGCTCTTCGTGCTGCTGAAGCGCCATCTGCTGCGGCCTGCATCGGGACCGCGCCAGCGACCGTGGGCACCGGCACGGCTGGGCGGCTGGCTGGAGCGCGAGCAGTCTTGGCCCAGGCTGCTGACTTCCCTGGCTGCCGCCTGGGCCGCGTTCTTCGTGCTGGCGCTGCCCTTCGGCATGGGTCCGCTTGAGTATCTCGAGCGCATGTTCGGTACCGCCGGCCAGTACGGCTATCTGACCGTCAACGCCTATAACCTGTGGGCTCTCCTGGGGCTGGGTGACGCGCCCTCACTGGCCCAGGCGCTCAACTGGATCGAGGACACGCTCCCGCTGCTGGGTCCGATACCGGGCGTGGCTGTCGGTGCGTTCATGCTGGCGGCCGCGTTCCTCTGGGGCACCGTTCGCGCGGCGGTCCGGGACGATCGCTGGACCATCATCGTGGCCGCCACCCTGTTGGCAGCGTCGTTCTTCCTCCTGCCCACCCGTGTCCACGAGCGCTACATCTTCCCGGTCATCGCCCTGATGCCGTTGCTGGCGGTGGTGCAGCGCCGCTGGGCCGTGGCCCTGCTGCTGCTGAGCGCCGGGGCCTTCATCAACCTCCACGGCATCCTGACGCTGCCGCTGTACGGCAGTGCCAACGTCGAGACGATGGTCGCCGGAGAGCTGTTCCGGACCCAGGCGTTCATCACGCTCTCGGCGCTGCTCCAATCGGCGGTGGGCCTGTGGGTGGCCTGGCAACTGCGTCCATCGTTGCTGACGAGCCCTGATGGCTTCGAGCAGGAGGCCGCCCTGCGGATGGAGCCGTCCATCGCCATGCATCGGGTCGGCCATCCGGTGCTCGAGTCGATCGGGCCCCCGCCGGCCTACCCGGCAGCGGCTTGGGCTGCGTCGACGCCAGGGTCAGTCGCGGTCGCAGAGCCGAGCCGCGTCGATCGCATCGTGGCCCGTCTCTCATGGGGCTCCCTGCGACGCGACCGCAGCGCGTCACTGGCCATGGAGCTGGGCGGTCGCTTCGACCGCAAGGACGTGCTGCTGCTGGTGGTGCTGGTCGTCGTGACGCTCCTGGTCCGCGGCGCCCGGCTCGACCAGCCAGCACGCATGTACTTCGACGAGGTCTACCACGCGCGCACCGCGACCGAGTTCCTGCAGCAGTGGGAGTATGGCGAGGCCCACGACATCTACGAGTTCACCCACCCGCACCTCGCCAAGTACGCCATGGCCTGGGGCATCCGTCTCGCCGGCGGCAACGCCGTCACCGGGAGTCGCGAGCTGGGGGTGCCGGTCGTCGCTGCCGAGCTCGAGTCGCGCTGGGCCGACGGGCACGATGGGGGCTTGCGCAACGGCGATCGCCTCTACGTGGCCACGGGGGAGGCGCTGCGCGTCTACGACCTGGCCAGTGACGAGCTGGTGACCGAGCTGCCCGCCGCCGTGGTTGTGCTTGCGGTCGACGAGTCCACGCACACGCTCTACATGGCCGACGCCGCCGGCGGCCTGGACCGCCTGGACACCACGAGCCTCGATGCGCTGCGCCACGCGGCGGCCTCAGCGGGCGCTCCGGCCAGCCAGCCCTTCTCGGCCGGTCCGGGCGCACCGGTCGATCAGCTGCTCGTCACCGACACGTCTCTGGTGGCGGTCACTCGCGGCGCGATCGCGTCCTTCGACCTCGAGACGGGCCAGCGCCTCTCCGAACGCTTCTCGGTAGCGGCGAACGACGTCATCGTGCTGCCCTCGGCTGAGCGCCTCCTCGTCGATACCCGCCTGTTGGACGACCGTGAAGCCGCCGCCGCGCTGATGGCCGAGGCCTTCGCCGCCGCCGCGCCCGACGGTGAGCTCCCGCTCCTGGATGAGCCTGGCGTCCTCGACGCGCAGCAGGCCGAGCATGCCCGCATCGCCGAGCTTCTCGCCACCGATGGCTTCGTGGTCGTCGATGCCTACCTCGACGACGACACTTCAGCGGTCCTGCAGGAGGCCATCGACGATGGTCGCCTGTCCGGGGCCAGCCTCGAACGCGGCCCGCTGCTGGCGGCGGCCGACGACACGGGCATCAGCCTGCTCGATGCCTGGACGCTCGACGCCATCGACGAGATCCCCACCAGCGAGCCGGTGTCGAGCCTGCTGCTGGCCGATCGGGGCGGCGACGAGCCCACGCTCTACGCCGCCAGCGGTGGCGGACTCCTGTCCATCCCGCTGACCGACGACGGCGCCGGCAGCGTGGCATCGGTGTGGATGCCCGGACCGATACACGACCTGGCCTGGAACGGCTCGGCCGGGCTCGTCCATGCCCTGGGCGACGCGCCCGAGGGTGGCCCCACCGTGTACGTGGTCGAGCCCAAGGGGGAATCGGTCTTCATCGACGTGCCCCTATCGACGCGCCCGTCCCACCTGCTGCCCGACACGCAGGCCGATCGGCCCGGCACCGACCGCACCAGGCTCATCGCCCTCGATGCCGACGGGACCATGACCACCATCGGCATCGGCGGCAACGCCTTCGGTTGGCGCCTGCCGGGCATGCTCCTGGGGGTCCTGGCGGCAGCCCTGCTGTACCTGCTCGCACGCGTGTTGTTCGCCAGGCGAAGCGTCGCGGTGATAGCGGGCGTGCTGGTGGTTGCCGAAGGCATGCTCTTCGCCAACTCGCGCCTGGCCATGAACGACGTCTACGTGACCACCTTCATCCTGCTCGCGGTCCTGCTGTTCGCGCCGCTGTACCTGGCTCATCGGCGGCCATGGTCGGCCCTTGCCTTGCTGCTCGCGGTTGGCCTGGCGCTCGGTCTGGCCCTGGCGTCGAAGTGGGTGGCCCTCTACGCCATCGGAGGCGTCGGCCTGCTGGTGCTGCTGCGTTCGGGCCTCGGGCGTGTCCTGGCGCTGACGGTGATGATCGCGCTCAGCGCGGTGCTCGGTGGCATGGCCATCCGGGGTGGGGCAGGCGATGATCCCACGCGTAACTGGTCGTTCGTGCTCCTCATGCTGCTGTTGACGGGCTTGCTCGCGGCTGGGATCGTGCGACGGCCCATCCCGTTCACTAAGGCCGAGGCGGTACTCGCCTTCGCGATGCCTTCGGTGGCCGGGGTCGCGCTCGTGCTCGTGGGCCGTCCTCTCGCCGGCGGCCTGGCCCTGACCGCAGGGCTAGCCATCGGCGCGTTCGTGCTCATCGTTGCCAGCGTCGGTCGTGGGCCCTTTGCCCCGGATGCGCGACAGCCTTCGGGCGGCACCAGCGTCTGGCTGCGCCCCGGACCGCGCCACATCGTCCCGTGGCTGGTGACGCTGGCGGCTCTGACCATCGTTCCGCTCTTCGTCTACATCCTTTCCTACGCGCCCTGGGTGGAGCTGGGCAATGCCTGGGGCCTGCCGCTGCTGGGCAGCCTCCCGGGCCTGCCGCCATCCACGCCGGATGGCCAGACCCTGGCTGCCCTCACCGAATCCATGTACCAGTACCACGACAACCTGCGCGCAGAGCACGCAGCCTCGTCTCCGTGGTGGGCGTGGCCGCTGGACCTGAAGCCCGTGTGGTTCTTCCAGGAGCGCTATGCCGATGGCAGCACCGGCCTCATCTATGACAGCGGCAACCTGGTGGTGTTCTGGATGGGCATCGCCGGCGTGGCCTTCTCCGCCCTCGCCGCCTGGCGGCGACACAGCCTGTCGCTGGCAGTGGTCGTGGTGATGTGGGCGGCGTTGTGGCTACCGTGGGCGCGCGTCGACCGCGCTGCCTTCCAGTATCACGTCTATGCCAGCCTGCCCTTCATGCTGCTCGCGCTGGCCTACTTCCTGGCCGAGCTGTGGCATGGTCCCAGCCCCCGCAGCTGGCTGCTCGCCCGCGCAGCGGCTGCTCTCGCCATCATCGGCGCGCCGCTGCTGTGGCTGCTGCGCACGCCGCTGTGCATCCTCGCTGGCACGGCCGTGGCCAACCCGTCGGGTGTCGCCTGCTCCAGTGAGGCGACCCGCACGGCCCAGTTCAGCCAGGGCGGCGTGGTGGCCATCGTCGCGCTGGCGGTTGGCGCCGGCCTGGCTGCCTTCCTGCTCTGGCGTGGTCTGCGGGTCGGTGCTCGAGAGCGCAGTCCCGGGGGCGGCTCGCCAGCCCTGCTGCTGCCAGCCCTGCTCGTGGCCCTGCTGGCACTGGCGCTCGCGTCGGGCGCACTACTGCTCCTCGATACGAGCTCCACCACGGCGGTGGTGCTGTCGTCCGACGTGCTCGCAATGCTGGCGCTGGCGGTCCTCGCCCTCCCGGCCTGGCTGACGCTCCGCTCCCGCGATCCACGCCGTCTGGTGCTGGGCGTGCTCGCAGCGTCGCTGCTGTGGCTGGTGCTGTGGTACCCCAACATCGCGGGCCTGCCGCTGCCGGGCGATCTTGCCGGCATCTACCAGGGGCTGCTGCCGACGTGGAACTGGGATTTCCAGTTCGCGGTCAACACCGACCTCGCCGGCGATGACGGCATCATCGATGTCACCACCCTGCAGCTGGGAGCGCTGACGCTGCTCTTCGTCGGCGCTGTCGCGGCCGTGGCACGGTCGTGGGGCCCGCGGGACGGCCGCCGCGCCCTGCCGCCAGGAGCGCCGCCCACGCGCTAGGCTCGCCGCAAGGCGGGCTCCTCGGCCTGGCTCGAAGATGGCCCAGCTGTGCGTTGGGGAGCCTCGGGTATCTCGGCATGGAAGCCCGATGGCAACGCATCGGCTGCTGCCAGGCGGCGGATGACGAAGCCGTAGTACTCCTCCACCTTGGCGGTGATGTTCTCCCAGCCGAACTGGGCTGCCCGCTCGCGCCCGGAGTCGCCCATCCGTCGCCGGAGGTCCGGATCCCTCAGCAGCGTGCCCAGCGCGGCGGCCAATGCCTCCACGTCCCGTGGTGGCACCAGCACCGCCTGCTCGTTGCGGCGCACGACACCCTTGTAGCCGTGGATGTCGCTGCAGACGATGGGCGCGCCGGCCGCCATGGCCTCCAGCAGTACGATGCCGAACGATTCCTGGCCGGTGGCAGGAGAGGCGTAGATGTCGGCAGTGGCGAAGGCGCGTGCCTTGTCGTGATCGGACAGCCGGCCCAGCAGCTCCACGCCGCCCAGCCGTCTCGACTGGATGTAGCGTCGCGCCTCGCCCGCCTGCGGCCCATTGCCCACCACGAGCAGGCGGCAGCCAAGGCCCTCGAGGCGAAGCTGGTAGTAGGCGCGCAAGAGGTACATCAGCCCCTTGCGGCTCTCGAAGCGACCCACGAAGAGGATGTTGGGGATGCCGTCGCGCCAGCGCGCGAAGGGGGGCACACCGTCGAACTGCTGCAGATCGACGCCGTTGGGGATGACCTTGTAGTCGCCCGGGAAGTAGCGCGAGATGAAGTGACGTGCCGCGGCGCTGACCGCGACGCGGCCGTGCAGGCGCTTGGCCGGTGTGATCATGAATCGCCTGCCGAACTCGTACGAGGGGCTGAAGCCCGAGTAGGCATGAAACGTGGCGATGTTCACCGCCTTGGAGTGGCGCAGGATCACCAGCGACAGGAAGGGCACGAAGGGCTCGTGGAAGTGGATGACGTCGAAGCGTTCCCGATCCAGCATCTCGGCCACGAGGCGGCCGTAGCGGTGTGAGACCGTCAGGGTGCCGATGGAGCCGTTGGTGGGGACACTCCAGCCGTAGCCGAGACGGATGATGTCGCCCTCGCTGGAGCGCTGCGGGCCGTGGGTCGAGCTGATGATGCGCACGTCGTGGCCCCGCTTGACGAGGTTCTCGTAGAGGTAGCCCACATGGGCATTGACGCCACCGGGCAGCGGGAAGATATAGGGTGTGACCAGGCCGATCTTCACGCCCCGCCATCCTCCGGCGGCAGGCCGGCGGCGGCGCGGTCGAAGCGCACCGGCCGCTGTCGTCCACCCGGATAGCCCAGGTCGCGACCAGTACCGTCACGGCGTACCTTGCCGCTCACCTCGTCCACGACTGCGGCGAGGTTCTTGCGCTGCTGCTGGGCGAACATGCGGAGCTGTCCCCGCCACGGGTAGGCGCTGCCCTCCCAGCGCGTGTCACACGCTGCCAGCGCTCGCCGCAGGCTGTCCTCCACGCTGCCCCGGCGCTCCACGATGGTCACCGTGGACCCCACGTTCTCGGCCCTGTGTGCATCGGAGCCACCCGTGGCGGCGATGCCCAACTCCTCCGCGAGCGCCGGCGCCTTGCGGCTCCGGGGCAGGCGCGCCGTGGTGGGGTTGAAGCCCTCCAGTCCATCGGGGTGGAAGATGGGGTCCGGCTCAGCCATGAGCTTGCGGATGCTGCGCTCGCTCGCGCAGAGCGGATACGGCGGCAGCGGGTGCGCGATGATGGCCAGCCCTCCCTGCTCGTGGATCATGGCGATGGAGTCCTTGAGCGAGTGCCAGGGACGGATGCGCTTCTTCATGTAGAGGCCCAGCAGGTGCCCGCCGCGCGTCGAGATCTCCTCGGCCACGATGACCTCGATGGGCCAGCCGCGGTGCTCGGCGATGGCCTTGCCCGCCAGCGCTGCGTCCATGCGCTCGTGGTCGGCGATGCCGACCGCGTCGAGGCCGCAGTCGATGGCTGCCCGGATCATGGTCTCGACATCGTCGATGCCGTCGGAGGCGAGCGTGTGGACGTGCGGATCGATGCGCATCATCGTCTTGCCAGCATCGCTCACGTTGCGTCCTCGTCATCCCAGATCGGGAAGAACAGTGTGGTCCATTGCTCGGGCGCTCGCGCGATGATGCGTTCGAAGGCCCGGGCCTCCTGCTCGAGGATGGCACGCGTGGCCTCGCGGCGTGGAGCGCCTTCGGGCGGGCGAAGTCGCAGGGTGTGGCCGAGCCACTCCCCCGGCCCGGTGCGCTCGATCGCCTGCAGGTAGAGCGGGGCACCAGTGCCGACGGCGAGCATGGCGGGACCGATGGGCAGACGCGCGGGCGCGCCGAAGAGCTCGACCTGTGAACCGCGACCGACGATGTTGCGGTCGGCCACGATGCCCACTGCCTCACCGCGCTCGAGTGCGGCGATGAGCGCGTCGGCGGCGTTGTCGACGGGCACGATGGTGACGCCGAGCTCGTTACGGACGCGCTCGAAGTACGCCCGCGCGACAGGGGAGCCGACGAACTCCATGGGCCCGGTCAACGGCAGCGATCCCACGCGGGAGCCGTACAGGGCTGAGAGATCGACCGAGCCGAAGTGCATGGCCAGGTGGATGAGCCCGATCTCTCCGGGCAACCGCGGCGCGATGGTCTCCGCCGAGACAGCGGGGTCCACCGGCACCAATCTCCGCTCGAGTTCCTCGCCGCTGTAGCGTGGTCCCAGCGCTGCCTCGGCATAGGTGACGGCCCAGTGACCGAAGGCAGCACGCACCATGCGGTCGAGCGCCCTGCGCTCCCGTGCCGCCCGGGCCACGCGCGGGCTGGCCATGTCGTTCTCGACCAGCCAGCGGCACACTCGTTCGAGGTTGCGCCTGACACGCTCGCGTCGCCCCGGCAGCAGCAGGAAGAGCCCGGCGCCCAGGGCGTACGCGGCACGGTACAGCGGCCTGTCCGGCAGCTTGCGCGCCAGCCACAAGCCGCCCACGAGCAGCCCGAGGACGGCGCGCTGTGACAGGCTCAGCGGTACGGCCGCCGGCACTGCCCGCATACCGGTGCTGCCGGGCACTCGCCTGATGCGGGTCGGCTCAGGCATCGGCGGGCCCAAACCCGGCGGCGCGGCGTGCCACCTCGTCGGCCTCGGCCGCGGTCGCCGGCCACATCGGCTTGAAGGTGTACCACTGCTCGGGGGCCTCGGCGATCATGGCCTCGAGCGCCTCGGCGATGGCTTGCGTGGCGCGGCTGATCTCGGCCGGCGAGCTGTCGACCACCTCGATGGGCTCATGCATGACGGGGTCATAGCGGCCATCGGCACGGCGCCGTGCCACCACCGGCACGATGACGGCGCCGCTGCGCGCTGCCAGCGTGGCCGGCCCAGCCGGCAGCGTGGTCCACTCGCCGAACAGCCTGACGGGCAGATCGTCCGAGCGATAGCCCCAGTCGACGACCATGCCCAGGATGGCCGGACTGCGCATGACGCGGAAGATCTCGCGCAGCTTGCGCCAGGGGATGATGGTCACGCCCCAGCGCGCGCGGGACGCGTTGAGCAGGTCGAAGAGCTCCGGAAAGGCGGAGTCGTCGGCCAGGCCGTAGGTGGGGATGCCCTTCTGGGCATACGCTCCGGCGAAGACCTCGATGCTGCCGATGTGACCGGAGACCGCGATGATGCCGCGCCCCTCCGCCTCGCAGGCGCGCCACAGTGCCATGAAGCGCTCGTGCTGCGGGCCCTCCAGTCTCAGCATCCGGACTGGCTCATCGGCCGGCAGGTTGGGCAGCCGCATCAGCTCGATGGTGAAGCGCGCGTAGGTGCCGTAGATGGCGCGGGCCAGGCCGGCCACGTCCGGATGGCCGATGGGCAGGCCCAGGACGCGGGCGGCGTTGGCCTTGATGATGTTGCGCTTGGCGGGCCACAGGTAGTAGCCGGCCAGGAACCCCACCCGTGCGACAGGCTCGCTGACGCGCACTGGCGTCCATGCCAGCAGCGCCGACAGCAGACCGAAGCCGAGGACCACGAGCCGCTCCCAGGCCCGCGCGGTCGGCGCCCTCCAGCGGCCTCGCCGAGAACGGCGGTGTGGTGCGTAGTCGACGCCGGACACGTCCCTCCTGTCAGCGCTGATGATCGTCTCCAGATGGTCCCTTCAAGCGTCGCCGGGATCGCTGGGCTGCGACGTGACGAAGCGGATGCGCTGGATCACGGTGATGGTGGCCAGCACGGCGATGAGCCCGAGACCGGTGGCGAGGATGAGGCTCCCCAGGTCGCTGGCGTCGGCGGTGACGCCGAAGACCCCCGCCCCCACGAGCGCCAAGCCGAGGATGACCGTGCGGACCTCCCGCGGTGCCAGACCGATGGCGGCCATGCCGCTGCCGCTGGAGAAGCCCAGCGATTCGCTCTTGGCCCGCGTGTAGCTGACCATGAAGGCCGACACCAGCGCAGCGGCAGCGAGCCATGCCGCCAGGTCCAGGCCGGCTCGCGTGGCACCGATGACGATGCCGAGGTAGACGACGCCCTCTCCCCATCGATCGAACGTGCTGTCCATGAAGGCACCCAGCTTGCTCACCTGGCCGGTGGCACGCGCCACCGCACCGTCGAACATGTCGAAGCCGGCGCCGACGGTAGCCACGACGCCCCCGAGCAGCCACCACTCGACCGCGGCGAGGAGGCCGCCGAACGAGGCGATGCCGAAGCCGATGAGGGTGAGCATGTTGGGCGTCAGCCCAGCTCGAGACATGGCCAGGGCGATGGGCTCGACCCGGGCCCGGATCCCGGAGCGCTGCTCCGGGCTGATGAACGAACCCTTGCTCACGCTTACCTCTCCGATCCCAGGAGCGACTGCTCCTGTGCGTGGAAACGAGCGAGGGCCTCACGGCCCAGGCTGCAGATGGTCTCGCGACCGGAACGCCGCGTCACGACCAGCCCGGCCGCGCGCAGGCGCCGTACGTGCCACGACACGAGCGGCTGGCTCAGGTGGACATGGCGCATCAGGTCGCTCACGGTACCGTCCCCCTGCGCCAGCCGCTGGATGATGCGCAGCCGGGTGGGGTCGGCGAGGGCCTTGTGGATGCCCGCCATCGCCTTGAGGTCACCAGCCGGATCGGTGATGGTGGCGAGCGTGGAGCGGATGCGCGCGGGGCCAGGCAAGCTCGCTCCTTCCATGCAGGCTGACACAGCAATGGACATTTATATAAGCAGTCATTGATGCTATCGAGCGCAGCCCAACCTGTCAAGCCAGTGTGCGCATCCGTGTCACGTGCAGCATCATCTCGGGCATGGCTCTGCTGTCCCGACCCGCGGTCCCGTGGCTCGATGCGGCGGGGCCTGCCCGAGGGCGGCGACATGTGGGGAGCTGGCATCCTGGCTGATCGAGAGCACGCGCGGTGAGCTCCGCCTCTCGCGCCGTGATGCTGGCCGCCCTCTGCCTGGGCGTGCTGCTGGTCGGCATCGAGCTCTTCATCACGGCGGTGGCGCTGCCGGAGATCTTCCTCGATCTCTCCGGCTGGAGTGAGCTGCGCCGAGCCTCCTGGATCATCACGGCCTATCTCGTCGCGTACATCGCGGCCATGCCGCTCGCCGGTCGTGCCGCCGACCGCTTCGGCCTGCCGCGGTTGATGATCCTGTCACTGCTGCTCTTCGCGGTCGGCTCGGTCGTCTGTGGCGCCGCCCAGACCCTGGAGGTGCTCGTCTTCGGGCGCATCATCCAGGGCGCGGGGGCCGGCGCCATCCTGCCCTTGGCCACGGCCGGTGCAAGCCACCTCTACGGCGGCCACGCCCGCTCGCGGGCGCTGGGCTTCGTCGGCGCCGCCACCTTCCTGGGCATGGCCATCGGGCCGCTGCTGGGTGCCCTCATCCTCGAGACACTCGACCTGCGGGACGCCCTCGCTTCGGCCGGCATCTGGGGCGGACCGGCGGTCGATACCCTCGTTCCGGCCTGGCGCTGGGTCTTCTACGTCACGGCCCCGCTGGCGTTGCTGGCCGCGATCTATGTGTGGGCTGCATCACCCGACTGGAACGTTGCGCCCGGCGCCTCGCGCATGGACGCCGTCGGTGCTGTCCTGTTCAGCACCGCGCTCACCGCCGGCCTGCTGGCCGTGACGCTCATCGGCGACGAGCCCGATACGAGCCTCCCCATCATCCCCGCCGCCGCCGCCATCTCCATCGTCACCGGCGTTGCCGCCATCCTCCGCATGCTCCGCGTCACGGAGCCATTCCTCGACCTGCGCCTCTTCGCCAACCGGGTCTTCAGCGGTGCGGTCCTGGTCAGCCTGCTGACGGGCTACGCGCTGGCTACCGCCATCGTGGGTATGGCAGCCTTCATCGATCGGGTCCGCTTCGCCGGTCCGGACGAGCAGGGTGTCGTCCTCGGGCCGATGGCGCTGTTCATGGCCATCGGCGCCTTCGTCTCGGGCTTCATGATGCGGCGCCTCGACGCCACCCTGGTCACCCTCGTCGGACTTGGCGCCAGCGTGGTAGGCCTGCTGTGGCTGTCCACGACCCGCATCGACACCGAGCTGTATGTGCCGGTCGCCGCGCTCGCCCTCTTCGGACTGGGCTTCGGGCTGACCGTCACGCCTCGGTCGATGGCCGCCGTGGAGGCGGCCGGGCGTGCCGCCTTCGGTGCCGCTAGCGCCGCGGTGACCGTGGCG
>DATHSE010000201.1:0-2129 GCA_035464455.1 Anaerolineae bacterium
TGCTGTACAACGGCTTCGGGGAGCACAACATCCAGGGCATCGGCGACAAGCACGTGCCGCTCATCCACAACGCCATGAACACCGACTTCGTGGTCGACATCAGCGACAAGGCCACCGACAACCTGCTGGTGCTCTTCAACAGCGAAGCCGGCCACGAGCACCTGCGGGAGCGCATGGGCGTGCCGCAGCCGGTCATCGACCAGCTGTGCTCATTCGGCTTCTCCTCCATCTGCAACATGCTGGCCGCCATCAAGGTCGCCAGGCAGCAGCAGCTGGGGCCACGGGACGTGCTGGCCACGGTGGCCACCGACGGGGCCGGCATGTACGCCTCCGAGATCGACCGCATCGTGGCGCGTGACCACCGTGGCACGTTCGACGCTGCTGCCGCGGGCGAGGTGCGTGCCGCCTTCCTCGACCGGGTCGACACGGCCGACATGCTCGAGTGCGCGCACGAGGACCGGCTGCGGATGTTCAACCTCGGCTACTACACCTGGGTCGAGCAGCAGGGCGTGTCGCTGGCGGAGTTCAACGCGCGCGCCAGCCAGGACTTCTGGACCGAGACGCGTGAGATCGTCCACCAGTGGGACGCCATGATCGAGGCCTTCAACGCGCAGGTCGCCGCGTGACGATGACCGGGGCGTTGTCCGGGAGGACCACCACGGCCCCGCTCAGCCGCCTCGTCTGCGCCGGCTGCGGTGCCGAGGTGCCGGCAGCTGCGCCCTTCGCCTGGTCCTGTCCGGCGGCTGTACCCGGTGACGACATCGACCACGTGCTACGGCGCGTGCTCGATCCCGCGGCCATGAGCGCCGAGGGCGATGCCGGTTCAAGCGCCAACCCATTCGTGCGCTACCGCGGGCGCTTCCATGCCTACCACGTGGCGCGCGCCGCTGGCTGGAGCGATGCGCGCTTCGTCGACCTGGTGTGCGGACTCGACGAGGCCATCGCCGACGTCGACGGGCACGGCTTCCGCGCCACGCCCATCGTGCGCTCCAGCAGCCTCGACGAGGAACTCGGCTTCGAGCCGGGCGCAGGCGTCTGGGTGAAGGACGAGACCGGCAACGTCTCGGGCTCGCACAAGGCGCGACACCTGATGGGCGTGATGCTGGGGCTCAACGTCGCCACCTCCCTCGGCCTGGCCGACCCCGACGCGCCGCTGGCGATCGCCTCCTGCGGCAACGCCGCGCTGGCGGCCGCGGTGGTGGCGCGCGCCGCGCGACGCCGATTGCTGGTCTTCGTGCCACCCAGCGCGGAAGCAGCGGTGATCGAGCGCCTGCGTTCGCTCAAGGCAGACATCGAGGTCTGTGAGCGGCAGCCCGGTCAGCCCGGGGACCCCACCGTCCAGCGCCTGCTGGAGGCCATCGGCTCCGGCGCTGTGCCGTTCACCGTGCAGGGCAACCTCAATGGCCTCGCCATCGAAGGCGGCGCCACGTTGGGCTGGGAGCTCGTCGACCAGCTGCCGGACGATGCCTCCGCCCTCCATCGCCTCGTCGTCCACGTCGGCGGCGGCGCCTTCGCCTCGGCGGCGGCCATGGCCTTCGACGAGGCAGTGGCGCTCGGGCAGCTCGGACACCGGCCCATCATCGACACCGTCCAGACGGCCGGCGGCTACCCGCTCGCGCGCGCCTACGAGCGCGTGCTGCAGCACCTCGGTACCGCGCCCGGCGCCCGGCTGGATGCGGACGAGGTCGACGTCGCCTTGCGCGACGTCGCGCGTCACCGCTCTGCCTACATGTGGGCCTGGGAGAGCGAGCCGGTGTCCATCGCCCACGGCATCCTCGATGACGAGACCTACGACTGGCTCGCCGTGGTGCGCGCGATGCTCCTGACGGGCGGTCGCGCGGTCGTGGTCGACGAGGCCACGCTGGAAGCCGCCAACGCACATGCCCGACCGGATCTCGGCATCGACGCCGACCATACCGGCACGGCCGGCCTTGCCGGCCTCATCCAGCTCACCCGCGACGGCGTCGTCCGCCCCGACGAGACCGTGGCAGTGATCTTCAGCGGCGACCGACGCTCCTCGGACGCCCTCCAGCCCCACTAGAAGGAGGTGAGACGCTCCATGAGTAGCTTCAGGGGTCGCGACATCCTGTCACTCAAGGACATGACCCGCGACGAGTACTTCCGCATCT
>DATHSE010000202.1:0-10180 GCA_035464455.1 Anaerolineae bacterium
GCATCCCGCGCGGCGTGCTGCTGGTAGGCCCTCCGGGCACGGGCAAGACCCTGCTCGCGCGCGCCGTCGCCGGAGAGGCCGGCGTGCCCTTCTTCAGCATCTCCGGCTCCGAGTTCGTGGAGATGTTCGTGGGCGTCGGTGCCAGCCGCGTGCGTGACCTCTTCGACCAGGCAAAGCGCAACAGCCCCTGCATCGTCTTCGTGGACGAGATCGACGCCGTCGGTCGCCAGCGTGGTGCCGGCCTGGGTGGCTCGCATGACGAGCGCGAGCAGACGCTCAACCAGATCCTCGTCGAGATGGACGGCTTCGACACCAACACCAACGTCATCGTGGTAGCTGCCACCAACCGCCCCGACGTGCTCGATCCGGCGCTGCTGCGCCCGGGCCGGTTCGATCGCCAGGTCATCCTCGACCGGCCCGACATGAAGGGCCGCCTGGAGATCCTCTCGGTCCACGTCAAGGGCAAGCCGCTGGACAAGGAGATCGACCTTCCCAGCGTGGCCAAGCAATCGCCGGGCTTCTCTGGTGCCGACCTGGCCAACCTCGTCAACGAGGCCGCCATCCTCGCCGCTCGCCGCAACAAGAAGACCATCGGTACGCCCGAGTTCAGCGAGGCGCTGGAGCGCGTGGTGGCCGGCCCCGAGCGCAAGAGCCGCATCATCAGTGACGAGGAGAAGGCCATCATCGCCTACCACGAGGGCGGCCACGCCATGGTGCAGCGCGTGCTCCCCAAGTGCGACCCGGTGGTCAAGGTCAGCATCATCAGCCGCGGCATGGCCCTGGGCTACACCATGGGCCTGCCCACCGAGGATCGTTACCTGCAGTCCAAGTCCGAGTTCGAGGACAAGATCGCCGGCATGCTCGGCGGCACGGTCGCCGAGCGGTTGATGTTCGGCGACATCACCACCGGCGCCTCCAACGACATCGAGAAGGCCACGACGCTCGCCCGCCGCATGGTCACCGAGTTCGGCATGAGCGAGAAGCTGGGTCCGCTGGCCTTCGGCAAGCGCGATGAGATGGTGTTCCTCGGTCGCGAGATCGGGGAGCAGCGCAACTACTCCGACGACGTCGCCAAGAAGATCGACGACGAGGTGCGCGCCATCATCGAGCGTGGCTACGAACGCGCCACCGAGGTGCTCACCGCCCACAAGGACCGCCTCACGGAGCTGGCAGAGGCGTTGGTCGCCAAGGAGACCATCGAGGCCGACGAGTTCGAGGCCATGTTCGCCGACCTGCCCGACGCGCGCAAGGAGGCTGGCGGCTCGCCCACGCCCAAGCTGGCCCGGCCGATGGCAGGCCTCGGCAAGCCCAAGCAGGATCCGACGGCCGCGTCAGGTGCCCCCGAGCCGACACCGCAACCCGCCTAGTCGGCAGGGCTCCAGCAGCGCAACGGGGAGGGTCAGTTGAGCAGGTCCATCGAGGCCATCGATGCCTACCTCGAGCGCACCGCGGATGAGCGGCTGGAGGAGTTCCAGGCGTTCCTGCGCATACCCACCATCGGCGTGCTCAGCGAGCACGACGACGACACGCGCGAGGGAGCCGAGTGGATCGCTGAACGCATGCGCCAGATCGGCCTCGATCACGTCGAGGTGTCGGCCACCGCGGGCCACCCCGTCGTGTATGCCGACTGGCTCCACGCGGAGGGTGCGCCCACGGTGGTGGTCTACGCCCACTACGACGTGCAGCCGGCCGACCCCCTGGAGCTCTGGGTCCGTCCGCCTTTCGAGCCACGCGTGGAGAACGGTCGCATCTACGGTCGCGGCGCGGCCGACGACAAGGGCCAGCTGCATCTGCACCTCTGGGCGGCCAGGGCCTGGCTGGAGACCCATGGGCGCCTCCCGCTCAACATCCGCTACGTCTTCGAAGGCGAGGAGGAAGCTGGCTCGCCCCACTTCGAAGCCTGGCTGGAGGCCAACACGTCCCGTCTGGACGCTGACATCGTGGTGGTTACCGATACCGGCTTCTACGAGGGCAACCACCCGGCGCTGACGGTCTCCCTTCGCGGCAACATGTACCTCCAGCTGGACGTCACCGGCCCTCGCCAGGACCTCCACTCGGGAGGGTTCGGCGGCATGGTGCAGAACCCGGCCAACGCACTCATCCGTATCCTCTCCACGCTGCGCGATGGCGAGGGCCGGGTGACCGTCCCGGGGTTCTATGACGAGGCGCCGGTGCTGTCCGATGCCGAGCGCGAGCGGTTCGCACGACTGCCCTTCGACGAGGACGGCTTCGCCGCCGGGATCGGTGTGCCGGCACTCTTCGGTGAGCCCGGCTACAGCCCGCTCGAGCGCAAGGGCATGCGCCCCACGCTCGATGTCTGTGGCATGTGGGCGGGGTTCACCGGGGAGGACAGCAAGACCATCATCCCGGCGCACGCCCATGCCAAGGTGTCGTGCCGACTGGCGCCGGGCATGGACCCGGACAAGACCTTCGAGCGCGTGAGAGACGCCATCATGGCGGTGGCTGTGCCGGGCGTGCGTGTCGAGGTGACGCAGCTCGACGCCATGTGGCCCTTCGTCGTCAGCCCCGACCATCCTGCGGCGCAGACGGCCACAGACTGTCTGCGCGAGGTCTTCGGCGAGGAGCCCTACTTCATCTACGAAGGTGGCTCCATCGGCGCCGTGGCCAGCTTCGACCGGGTGTTGGGGGCGCCCATCGTGATGCTGGGCTTCACCAACCCCGACGACCAGGCCCATTCACCCAACGAATCACTGGTGCTGGACAACTACGAACGCGGGACGCGCACCGTGGCTCGCTACTGGGAAGCGCTGGCGGGGCGATAGCGGACTGGTACTCGTGGCTGTCCGGGAATAGGAGAGTTGGGTCGGCATTGACAGCCACGCTAGGTTGCTAGCATCCATCTGGTGGAAGCCTGTCACATGGAGTCTGAGAGGCCCCGGCCTCGCCTGCCGCTATGACACCCCCCGACGCCCCCGATATCCTCGTCGACCAGCCCGCTGGCTCCGGCGCAGCCAGACTTGACGCGCCCGCGCCGACCCGGCAACCCGGTGTGCCGCCACCGCCGCCTGCGCTGGCACCCCGTCCAGCCCCGACCGCCCCGCCGCCGCCCGGCCCCATGGCGCCGCTGCCCACGTCCCAGCACATCGGCCTGGATCCGCGTCTCACGCAACCAGCGCTGACACCGCAGCAGCCCAGCGCCATCACCCACACCGACGAGACCATCGGCGGCAAGACCTGGACGTACGACTCGGGCATCGGCAACATCGAGCCCCGCAGCGCCACCAAGGTCCTGAGCACCCTCGCGGGCAAGGTGGCCCAGGGTGACGTCACCCAGTATCAGCCGGTACCGCTCGGTTTCACGCCGCTGGACAAGTCCATCGGTGGTGGCATCCGCGCCGGGGAGATGCTGCTGCTCGGTGGCGCCCAGGGCACCGGCAAGACCACCATGGCGCTGCAGATGGCGCGCAACATCGTGATGAGCGGCCTTGCCAGCGTGCTCTACATCTGCTTCGAGCACGACGAGGAGTACCTGCTCAACCGCCTCATCGCACAGGAGTCGGTCCTGCCCAGCCTGCCCAGCCGCAGCGGCGGCATCAAGCTCGTCGACGTGCGCCAGGAGATCCTGGGCACGTGGATGGCGACCGGCGGCCAGAACGCCGACCTGGGCGCCAACCCTCGCCTGCGGCCGGCACTGGAGCGCATCAACCGCTACGGGCCCAACCTGTACCTGCTGCGCGGTTCGCAGACGACCAGCACCGTGGACAACATGGCGGCACTGGTGGAGAAGTACAAGGAGCTCGCCGGCGACCAGCGGCTGGTGGTCTTCATCGACTACATGCAGAAGGTGCCGGTGCATCCGGAGCCGGCCAACGAGGCCGAGAAGGTCACCACCGTGGTGCAGGGCCTGAAGGACCTGGCGCTCAACTACGAGGTCCCGCTCATCTCCATCGTCGCCGCCGACAAGGAGGGCCTGAAGGCCGCGCGCCTGCGCAACCATCACCTGCGCGGCTCATCGGCCATCAACTACGAGGCGGACATCATCGTCATCCTCAACGAGAAGTACCAGATCGTGGCCAAGGTGAACATCGAGTTCAACCCCTACCAGGCGCAGCGCTTCCGCGACTGGGTGGTGCTCACCATCGAGAAGAACCGTGGCGGCACCAACGCCGTGGACCTCGAGTACCAGAAGTACTTCGAGTACTCCTGCTTCGACCCCAGTGGCCGAGCCGTGATGGAGAAGCTCATCGAGGAGCGCCTCTACAACGATTGACCGCCGGGCCGCGCAGGCCCGGCTAGACTCATCGGCGTGAAGCTCAAGACCCTCCCTTCGGCCGTGCTGCTCGACGTCGGTGACACGATGGCCCGGCCTGATCCCTCCTGGCGCGACGTCTACGCCACGGTCTTCGGTGCCCACGGCATCGAGGCCAGCGCCGACCAGTTCGAGGCGGCCTTTCGCGCCGCCTGGCGCGAGTGGGCACATGAAGGCCCCTTCGAGGCCACCGAGGAGGCGTCGTTCCGGCGGCTGATGGAGCTCGACCAGCTCGTCTTCGACCGTCTCGGCTACCCGAACCTGCCGGAGTCCTTCTTCCGCGACGTCGACGTGGCCTTTCGGCAACGCTCGGCGTTCGTCGTCTTCCCCGACGTCATCCCCGCGCTCGACGCCATGCAGGCCGCGGGCCTGCGGCTGGCCGTGGTCAGCAACTGGGGGTGGTACGCGCCAGAGCTGCTGCAGACCCTCGAGCTGGCCCGGCACTTCGAGGTCATGAGCATCAGCGCGCGGGTGGGCTACCAGAAGCCCCACCGGGCCATCTTCGACCACGCGCTGGAGCTGCTGGAGCTGCCGGCGGAGCGTGCCATCCACGTGGGTGACGATCCCGAGGCCGACGTCGTGGGTGCTCGACGGGCGGGCATCGAGCCGGTGCTCATCGACCGTCGAGGCCGCCTCCATCCGCCGCTGGGCGCTGCCACCGAACGGCCTGCGGTGACCACCATCGCCGATTTCGGCGAGCTGCTCGACCTGCTGGGCATCGTGCGCCCGGCCGCCCTCGCCGGAGCCGGCATCTGAACGAGCAGGCCCGGCCGGAGGATTGGCGGCTGTTCATCGCGCACCCTCTGCCGGATGACGTGCGCGGGCAGCTGGCGGCCCAGCTGGCGCCCTACCGGGCGCACCTCGGGGAAGCGCGCTGGACCCATCCACGCTCGTGGCACCTGACACTGCTGTTCCTGGGTCAGGTCCGGTCGGAACGCGTACTGGAGGTGCAGGGGCTCGTCGACGAGGCGGCCGCTGCCGTGGCGCCGTACCACGTCCGTGCCGACGAAGGTGACGGCCGCCTGTACCGCGGCGAGGGTGTCGGCTGGCTCGCGCTGAGCCAGGGCGCCGGTGCGCTCATCGAGCTGGCCGTGGCTCTCGCGGAGCGCTGCCCGCCTGGTGTGACCGCCGGCGCATCCCCGCGACGCACGCCATCCGCGCATCTCACGCTGGCTCGCAAGGCCGGGCGCGCCACCATCGATGCCCTGCGCAGCCAGGCCTACGGCCGGCTGGAGGTGGCATGGCGGGTGGACCGTATCTGGCTGCTGCGCAGCCACCTCGACGCCGCCGGCGCGCGCTATGAGACGCTGCACGAGGCGACGATGTAGGCTCCGGGGCGTCAGCCAGGTCCGTGCGCCTGGCTGCCACCGGGGGCGACCACGAGGAGGAGAGGATCCATGGCACTGCAGCAGACGAAGTTCATCCTGCCCGAGGACCGCATCCCGCGTGCCTGGTACAACATCAACGCCGACCTGCCCGTACCACTGTCCCCGCCGCTGCACCCAGGCACCAAGCAGCCCATCGGCCCCGATGACCTGCTGCCGCTCTTCCCCATGGCGCTGATCGCGCAGGAGATGAGCGCCGAGCGCGAGATCGAGATCCCCGAGCCGGTGCGCCAGGCCTACGCCATGTACCGGCCCTCGCCGCTGTATCGCGCGCACCGCCTCGAGCGGGCGCTGGGGACGACGGCCAAGATCTTCTACAAGTACGAGGGCAACAGTCCCTCGGGCAGCCACAAGCCCAACACCGCCATCGCCCAGGCCTTCTACAACAAGGAGGAGGGCGTCACCCGCCTGACCACCGAGACCGGCGCCGGGCAATGGGGCTCCGCCTTGTCGCTGGCGGGCTCCCTCTTCGGGCTGGAGGTCATGGTCTACATGGTGCGGGCGTCCTATGACGCCAAGCCCGGGCGCCGCAACCTGATGAAGATGTACGGCGGCGACGTGGTGGCCAGCCCCAGCGACCGCACCGCCTATGGTCGTTCGGTCCTGGCCGAGACGCCCGACACGCCTGGCTCGCTGGGCATCGCCATCAGCGAGGCGGTGGAGGACGCCGCCGGCCGCGACGACTCGCGCTACGCACTTGGATCCGTGCTCAACCACGTGCTCCTCCATCAGACGGTCATCGGCCAGGAGGCCATGGAGCAGATGGCGATGGCAGGGGAGCAGCCGGACATCATCGTCGCCTGCACCGGTGGCGGCTCCAATTTCGCCGGCCTGACGTTCCCCTTCATCGGCCAGATGCTGCGCGGCGAGGCCCAGTACCGGGTCATCGCCGCCGAGCCCGCGGCCGCGCCCAGCCTGACGCGCGGCATCTACGCCTACGACTACGGTGACACCGGCAAGATGGCGCCGATCGTGAAGATGCATACGCTCGGCCACGACTTCGTGCCGGATCCCATCCATGCCGGTGGCCTGCGCTATCACGGCATGGCCCCGCAGGTGAGCCTGCTCAAGGACCAGGGCATCATCGAGGCACGAGCGGTGCCCCAGTCCCGCACCTTCGATGCCGGCCGCCTCTTCACCCAGGCTGAGCTCATCCTGCCGGCACCGGAGCCGACGCATGCCATCAGCGTCGTCATCGACGAGGCGCACAAGGCCACCGAAGCCGGCACCAGCCCCACGATCCTGTTCAACCTCTGCGGTCACGGCCACTTCGACGCGGCCTCCTACACTCGCTACCTCGAGGGCGAGCTCGAGGACTTCGAGCTGCCGCAGGAGCGGATCGAGCACGCGCTGGAGACGGTGCCGGCGGTCTAGCACGAAGCACACCGCGTCGGCGGTCGCCGACGCCGTGCCCGGTCGAGGTGCGGATGTCAGACCTGGACGACGAGCTCGTGCTGGGCGTGCCCCGCGCCCGCATCATCGGCGACCGCCCCTGGAAGGGCATCCTGGGCGGCGACGCGGACGGTTACCTGGACCTCATCGCTGGAGCGGGCGAGTACCGCCCGCGCGGCGAGGCCGAGCGCGACCCCAGCTGGAAGCAGGTCATCCCCTATCTGCTGCTGCGGGATGGCGAGCGACTGTTCCTCATGCAGCGGTCCGACGCGGGTGGAGACGCTCGCCTGCACGACCTCTACTCCCTGGGCATCGGTGGCCATCTCAACCCCCAGGATGGCGGCGTGCTGGAGGGACTGCGCCGCGAGTTCCACGAGGAGATGGTGGCCGACTGGGAGCCCCAGCCCCGGCTCATCGGGCTGCTCAACGATGACGACGTCCTCGTGGGCCAGGTCCACGTCGGCGTGGTCTTCGAGGCCGACGCTGCCGGTCGCCCGCTGGCCGTCCGCGAGACACACAAGCTGAGCGGTCGGTTCGTGCTGCCCGCGGAGGTCCTGCCGGTGTACGAACGCCTCGAGACGTGGAGCCAGCTTCTTTACGATCATGTGACGGGCCATCGGCCGGAACCCTCCGCGGCAGGCTGAATCGTCACCACGGGGTGTGATAATCCTCCCAGAGGTGATTCCCGTGACACATCGTCGTCCGTCGTCGCTGACCGTGGTTCGCATGCTCCTGCTGCTGGTCGGCGTCTTCAGCCTGCTGGTGTCGAGCGTGCAGGCCCAGGGCGACGAACGCCGGGTGATCGTGCTGCCGACCACCGGCGTGGTCGACCAGATCATGTCCACCTACCTGCGCGAAGGCATCGCGCGCGGCGTGCAGGAGGGTGCGGCGGCCGTCATCATCGAGCTCGACACGCCCGGCGGTTCGCTGGAAGCCACGCGTGAGATCGTGCAGTCGCAACTCTCGGCAGAGGTGCCGGTGATGGTCTGGGTCGGCCCCGCCGGTGCCCGCGCTGCCAGTGCCGGCACCTTCCTGACGCTGGCGGCCCACGTCGCCTCCATGGCCCCGGCCACCAACATCGGGGCCGCCACGCCGGTCTCCGGCGACGGCCAGGACATCCCCGACGATCTGGGCGCAAAGGTGCTGAACGACACCATCGCCACCATCACCTCCATCGCCGAGGAGCGCGGGCGCCCCGTCGAGTGGGCCGTCAGCACGGTCGTGGATGCCGCCTCCTTCACCGTCGACGAGGCTCTCGCTGCGGGCGCCATCGATCTCAAGGCCAACTCCATCGAGGACCTGCTGGTCCAGGCCGACGGCATGACGATCGACGTGGCCGGCGAGGAGGTGGTGCTCGACACCGCCGGCGCGGACATCGACGTGCTGAACATGAACCCCCTCCAGGCCTTTCTGCACCTGCTGAGTGACCCCAACATCGCTTTCATCCTCTTCACCCTCGGTTTCTACGGCATCTTCTTCGAGCTGCAGAACCCCAACTACGTCACCGGCATCCTGGGCGCCTTCGCGCTCATCCTCGCCTTCATCGGCTTTGGCAGCCTGCCGCTCAACATCGCCGGCCTGCTGCTCATCGGGCTGGCCGTCATCCTCTTCGTGCTGGAGCTGTCGGTGGCCAGTGGCGGGCTGTTGACCATCGGCGGCCTGGTGGCCTTCGCCCTGGGTGCCTCGGCGTTCTACACCACTCCGGGCGACCCGGTGGCACCGGAGGTCAGCGTGGCGCCGGAGGTCATCATCGTCATGACGGCGCTCACCGCCCTCGTCGTGGTGGGCATCCTCTACGCGGTGATGAAGGGCCGGCGCGCGCCACAGCTGGCCCTCGGCGCGTCCCACATCGACCAGCTCGTGCCTATCGGCACCGGCGCCCCGGTCAGGCGGACGCTCGATCCAGATGGCACCATCTACGCCATGGGAGAGGAATGGACCGCCCGCAGCGCCGACGGCAGCATCCTCGACCGTGGCACGCCCACCCGCGTCGTGGGGCATGAGGGCCTCACGCTCATCGTGGAGCGCGTCACGGCAATCGCTCCGGATCAGCCAGCAGCAGAAAGGACGGCCTGAACATGGAAGCCGGAATCCTCGGCGCAGTCATCATCGTGGCGGCGGCGGCCATCATCGTCCTGTACCTCTCGGTGCGGGTGGTGAAGCAGTACGAGCGCATGGTGGTGTTCCGCCTGGGACGCACCGACCCGAGCCTCGTGCGCGAGCCGGGCCTGCGGTTCCTCATCCCCTTCATCGATCGCCCGGTCAAGGTGGACATGCGCGAGCAGTTCGTGGAGGTGCCCAGCCAGACCAACATCACGCGTGACAACGCGCCCATCGACATCGACTTCCTCATCTACTACCGCATCGTCGACGCCATGAGCAGCGTGGTCAACGTGGCCTACTTCTCCGGCGCCCTGCAAGGCATCGCCACCACCACCCTGCGCGCCGTCATCGGCGACATCCCGCTCGACGATGTGCTCGCCAAGCGCGAGGAGATCAACAACATCCTGCGCGCCAAGCTCGACGAGACGACCCACCGCTGGGGCGTGAAGATCACGAGCGTCGAGATCCGCGAGATCGTGCCGCCGCGCGACATCCAGGACGCGATGAACCGGCAGATGAGCGCCGAGCGCAACCGGCGCGCGGTGATCACCGAGTCGGAGGGCACCCGCCAGGCGACGATCAACGTGGCCGAGGGCGACAAGCAGTCGAACATCCTCCGCGCCGAGGGCGAGCGCCAGTCGCAGATCCTGCGCGCCGAGGGCTATGCGAACGCGCTGCGCACGATCTTCGAGGCGGCGCGCGGCATCGACCAGAACACGATGGCGCTGCAGTACCTCGATGCGCTCAAGGCGCTGGCCGACGGCGAGAGCACGAAGTGGATCGTGCCCATGGCGCGGTCCGAGCTGACGCGCCCGATCACCGGTGCGATGCACCAGGCACGAGGAGTCGGCGAGGCCCCGGGCCCCGGCGGCGGAGCCGAGACCGGCCGATCCGGATGACCGCGAGGCTGCTGCGGGCCGCCGGCCGGCTCGTGGGGGTCGTGACCGGTGCGTACCTGACCTACGTGGCCATCCGGGGCTCGCGACTCCTTGTCGACCCCGAGGTCCGCCCCTTCCTGCCCGAGATGGAG
>DATHSE010000203.1:0-6109 GCA_035464455.1 Anaerolineae bacterium
CCTCGCCCTGCGCGGCGACGGCGGCGAAGGAGGTGGCCAGCAGCAGGCTGGAGAGGAGCAGGGATGCCGTGGCAACCAGGCCGGCGCGTGCGGAGTGGGGGAAGACGCTCATGGGTGGACCTCGTTGGGAAGACGGTCGCGCCAGCATAGTCGAGGCCCCGGCTTGGTGAGCCGGGGCCCGCTGGCTGGATGTGACCTGCTCCGAGCTAGGAGTCGCCCTCCTCGTCGTCCATGCCGTCGTCCATGGCATCCATGTCCATGTCCATCGCGCTCATGGGGGGTTCGGCCAGCACGGGTGCCGTGATGGTCTGCGGCTCGGCCGTGGCGAACTCAAGGGTGATCTCCACGTCCGTACCCTCGGTCAGCGGTTCGAGCAGGCCGATGAGCATGATGTGGTAGCTGCCGGGCTTCAGGACCGCGTCGGCCTGCGCCGGGATGGGGATCTCCTGGACCTGGGCCATCGACATCATGCCCTCGTCGTCCATCGAGCTCAGGTGGAGCTCGACGACCTCGGCCACTGGGCTGGAAGCGCCGATGAGCGCGTCGTCGCCGTCGGTGGTGTTGTGGATGACCATGTAGGCGGCGCCGGCGAGGTCGAGCATGGGTGACTCGCGTGTCCAGGCTTCCTGCACGTACAGCCCAGGTGCCATCGACGCCATGGGCTCCGCCGACGCCATCGCCTCGCTCGAGCCGTCATCGTCGCTGGCAGCGACCGCACCGACCGCACCGAGTGTGAGGCTGAGCGCGACGGCCGCGGACGCCCCTGGCATCGACATGCGGCGCTTGCTGCGGGACATGGTTCCTCCTCCCCCGAGACCCGGGGTCAGTCGGCCTGGAGCACCGCGATGTCCGCGGCGATCTCTGCGGCCGGGGTGCCGAATGGGTAGGACAGCAGGAGCTGCCCGTGCTTGTCGATCAGGTAGAGCTCGGCAGTGTGGGACATGGTGTAGCCGGAGGTCGACGTGGTCTCCACGCGCGCGTAGCGCACGCCGAAGTTCTCCGCGGCCCGGCGGATCGCCCCCGGGCTGCCAGTGAGGGCATGCAGGTTCTCCGGCAGGTAGCGTGTCCACTCGGCCAGGAACTCGGGCGTGTCGCGCTCGGGGTCCACCGTGACGTACACCGCCTGCATGTCGGGCGCCTCTTCCCACACGCCGAAGAGCTCGCCGAGGGTAGCGGGGCACACGTCCGGACAGTGCGTGTAGCCGAAGTACAGCAGGATAGGGCTGCCCTGCAGGTCGGCAAGGTCGAACGGTGTCAGGTCCGGGTACACCAGGCCGACCAGCTCTGGAGCAGGACGCGGGTCACCGATGGGCGAGGGGATGACGGCGGCGGCGCCCTCCGTCGGCACGGGCGATGCTACGGGGGAGGCTTCCTGGGCGCCGCCGACTGCGCCGACAGCCATCGTCGCGATGAGCGCGAACAGCAGGGCGGCGATCGTGCGCGATCGCGGCATCGTGTCCGCTCGTCTGCTGGTCTTCGGTCGCTGGTCGGTCATCTGGCGCTCCATTTGCCGGCGTCCTTCGGGACACCGAAGTGTGCCCTTCTGGTGGCGAGTGTATGACATGCGGCCCAAGGCGCCTGCATCCGCAGTGTGTGAGACTTCGTATCAGCTAGCGACCCGGAGGTGGCTTGGAAGCCCTCATCGATCCGTTCATCGACAACGCCTTCATGTTGCGCGCGCTCGTCGCGGGTGTGCTGGTCGCCATCGCCTGCGCAGTCATCGGCACGTTCGTGGTGCTGCGCGGGTTGGCCTTCATCGGTGACGCGCTGGCGCACGGCGTCCTGCCGGGTATCGCCGCGGCCATCCTGCTGGGCCTGCCGGGCATGCTCGGCGCCGCGGTCGGCGCGGTGGTGATGATCGGTGGCGTGACGCTGGTCACCAACCGCTCGCGCCTCTCGTCCGATACGGCCATCGGCCTGCTCTTCGTGGCCATGCTGGCGCTGGGTGTCGTGATCGTCTCGGCCTCGGAGGCGTTCCAGGGTGACCTGCTGGCCATCCTCTTCGGCCAGATCCTGGGCACCAGCACCGAGCAGGTCATCGTGATGGCCGTCGCCACGGTGGTGGTGGTGGTGCTGGCCATGGTCGCATCGCGACCGTTCCTGTTGCTGAGCTTCGATCCCGAGCAAGCCGACGTCGCCGGTTTCTCATCACGCCGCTACCACACGCTGATGATGCTGCTGGTGGCGTTGACCGTGGTGGTGGCGTTCCAGACCGTGGGCACCTTGCTCGTCTTCGGCATGCTGCTGGCGCCCGCCGCGACCGGTGCGCTGCTGGCCAGCCACACCAGGTCGATGATGCTCATCGCCGTCGCGGTAGGCTCGGTGAGCACCTACCTTGGCCTGCTGGCGAGCTACTGGTATGACGTCGCCGCCAGCGCCACCATCGTGCTGGTCGCGGTGGGCATCTTCTTCGTGGTCCTGCTGTTGACGAACCTGGGCCGACCGAGTCGGATCGATGGCCGCACCGACCCAGAGACCGGCGAGACGCGCCCGTGACGGCCATCGAAGCGCGCGACCTCACCATCGGCTACCGCGGCGAGGTGGTCGTGCCCGACGTCGAGCTGACCGTGCAGGAGGGCGGCTCGCTCGCCCTGGTCGGCACCAACGGTTCGGGCAAGTCGACCTTCATCCGCACCCTGGTCGGGCTCCTCCCCGTCCTCTCCGGGTCCATGCGCGTGCTGGGCCAGGCCCCCGGCGGATCACCCGCCCGGCTGGCCTACCTCTCCCAGTTCCATGAGTCGGGTTACATCCTGCCGATCCGCGCCATCGATGTGGTGCGCATGGCGCGCTACGCGACGCTGGGCCTGTTCGGCCGCGCGGGTGATGAGGATGCCGACCTGGTCGCCTGGGCCATGGAGGCGATGGACGTGGCTCACCTGCGCAACAAGCCCATCCGCGACCTCTCCGGCGGCCAGCGCCAGCGGGTCTACCTGGCCAACGCGTTGGCGCATCGTGCCGACCTCATCGTGCTCGACGAACCTACCGCCGGTCTCGATGCCGCCGGTCGCGAGCGCTATCTCGACGCCATGGCCGCGGAGCTGCACAGGGGCGCGGCCCTGGTCACGGCCACCCACGACATCGGTGAAGCCGTGGAGTACGACCAGGTGCTGCTGCTGGCACGTCGGGTGGTGGCACTGGGGTCGGGCGCAGACGTGCTCACGCCAGATAAGCTGATGGAGACCTTCGGCATCGTGATCTCGGACCCGCACGAGGAGCACATGGGCCGCTTCACCGTCGCCGAGCGGACACACGGATCGCCGCAGACGATCGAGACGCGCCCGCCGGCCGAATAGGCCTGGCGCTGGCGTACCCTTAGGTGGCGCATGAACGGGACGAGGAGGAGGCGCATGGCCAAGACGGTGAGCGAGCTGGCCAGGGAGATCATCAGGCGCCTTGACCGGGGCGAACCGCTGGACGGCGCTATCTCGATGGTGCTCACCGGCGGTGAGGTGGATGAGGAGGTGCTCGTCGAGCTGCAGGTGGCGGGCCTGCGCGACGCCGTCATCCACGAGGCCTTCCACGAGCTGCTCGATTGGCATGCCAGCTTCGGCGGGCTGGCAGAGTTCCTGGAGATCGACGAGGCCATCCACCGCACGGCGGAGCGTATCGGCCATGACTTCGACCAGGATCTGCCGGACCACCCCGGCGAAGGCGGCTCACGCCTGGTCCATTAGCGCCGCCATCTGACAGCCTCGCAACCCAGTTGGACACGCCAGCGCGCAGGAGGGGCGGCAGCACCTGGCTGTCCGGTACCGCGATGCTGGCCGGGGCCCGCGCCATCCTGCCGCTCTCCATCGCGGCCTTCCCATTCGGGCTCGCCTACGGCGTGGCCGTGGCGGAGTCATCGATGAACGACCTCGTAGGCGCCCTTGCCTCCGTGCTCGTGCTCGCGGGCGCGGCACAGCTGGCGATCGTCGAGCTCCTCGACGCCGGCGCGCCCTGGTTCGTGGTGGTGGGCACGGCGCTGGTGGTCAACGCGCGCTTCATGATGTACTCGGGCGCCCTGGCGCCGAGCTTCTCCGACTACCCCCGGCGCTGGCGCCTGGCGCTGGCCTACTTCCTGACCGACCAGGCGGCGGTGACCTCGCTGCTCTACAACGAGCGGCAGCCCGACCCTCGAGCGCGGATGGGCTACTACCTTGGTGCAGGGTCGAGTTTCGCCATGATGTGGTGGCTGGGGACGCTCATCGGGGTCGGCATCGGCGCCACCATCCCAGCCGAGCTGCAGGTCGGCTTTGCCGTGCCGCTGATGTTCGTGGCCCTGGTGGTGCCGACGGTCAGGGACCGGGCTGCCCTCATCGCTGCCTGCGTCGGCTTCTCGGTGACGCTCATCGCGCGGGATGCACCGATGAGCACGGGTCTGCTCATCGGTGCCGGTGCCGGCGTCGCGTTCGGCCTGCTGGCCAAGCTCCGGTCCCTCGATGGCGGCCGGTCCGTCGCACGGCCGGGCCGTCAGGATGGTGGAGCTGGCGCATGACGCACGAGCTGCTGCTGGTCGCGGCCGTGGCTGCGGGCACCCTGGCGATGCGCGCATCGATGGTGACGCTGCTCGCCGGCACCGCCATCCCGGCGAGCGTGGAGCAGGCGCTCGGGCTGGTGGCCCCGGCCGTGCTGGCTGGGCTGGTGGCCCAGACCCTCTTCCTCGATGGCGGCGAGTTCCGTCCCTTCGGCTCGTGGTACCTTGCCGCGGTCGTCGCCGGCCTGGTGGCGTGGCGCACGCGGACGTTCGGCTGGACTCTGCTGGCCGGCATGGTCAGTGTGTGGCTGCTCGAGGCGCTGGCGTAGGGTCAGGTTTCAGGCTCCGCCTCCGGGTTCCAGGTGCGCAAGACTGCGTAGCCCATCGGTACTGGCGAAGCGAAACCAACGACTGGGCCGGACGGCGACGGGCCGGGACTACGATGCCCGCACCCGAGGTGGGTCCGCAGCCTGTCCGTGGGCCGCAGGTGATGGCCACCCGACGATCTACCGGAGCGGAGAGCAGTGCCCCTAGCCATCCACGAGGCGTGGCCTCGAGTCGTCACGCGCGCACTCATCCTGGTCTGTGGGCTCAGCCTGCTCGCAACCTCCATCCTGCTCGCGCCGCCGCCGGCGGCAGCCACCGGCCTGGGTGACAGGATCTCCGCCAACCGCTCCGGTCAGCTCTACGCCGAACGTGCCATGCGTTTCCAGGATGCCGTGCTGGCCCAGGTCAAGCGCGACCTGAAGGGCGCCAAGAAAGATCTCAAGCGAGCGCGACAGGACCAGCGGCGAACGAAGCAGGCGCTGGCGATCGCCACGGCCGTCGTGCGCGAGCGGAAGAGCCGCCTCGTCCGCATCGAGGGTGAGTACGCCGACCCATCCGAGGCCCCCTCGCCCGACGCTTATGCCGAGCGCCTGAAGCAGGTCAGGCGCGAGGTTCGGTTGGCGGAACGCCGCAAGCGGACCATCAGCATCCGCAGCCGCGCCCAGAGCCGCGTGGTCAACGCCAAGCGAGCGCGCCTCGCTGCGTTGAAGCGGGCGAAGGGTGCGGCCATCGCCGGCCGCGCCGCCGCCGAGGGAGCACTGGCGAGCCGCATCGTGGAGATGACCCGGTTGGCGGCCGAGCGTGCCGACAACCAGGCTGCCGTCAGCCTTCACGCCCAGGCGTCGTTCTCCTGGCCCACGAGCGGGCGGATCAGCCAGACGTACGGCTGCACCGGGTTCCGCTACAACCCTGCACGCGGTTCCTGCCGCCACTTCCACGACGGCATCGATGTCGTGGATGCCTACGGCACACCCGTGCGGGCGGTCGCCGTCGGCGTCGTGGCCTTCGCCGGCTGGAACCCCTGGGATGAGGCTGGCCGCGCCTGGATCGTGGTCGTGGCGCACCCCGACGGCTACGTATCTCGCTACGGCCACCTGACGCCGACCGACCGCGTGCGAGCCGGGGAGCTGGTTCACACGGGCCAGATCATCGGCAAGATGGGCAACACGGGTAGAAGCACCGGCACACACCTGCACTTCGAGCTTCTGCGCGGTGGCAGAGACGTCAACCCGCTCGCGTACCTGCCCGCGGGCGTCATCAAGATCGACAAGACATCGACCAGGAAGGGCCAGCAGGCGCTCAAGGCGAAGCAGAAGGCACAAGAGC
>DATHSE010000204.1:0-4648 GCA_035464455.1 Anaerolineae bacterium
CACTAGGTCCTGAACCTAGCGCGTCTGCCTATTCCGCCACCGCGGCACGAGTCCGATCACAACGCTCGACGAGCGAAACGCGATGGTAGCACGAAGGTCGCCGGGAGCGGCGCGCCCGGATGGACCGTGGCTACTCGCCGATGTAGATGAGCATGGACACCGAGACGAAGATCACCGCCAGGATGATGGTGAACTGGTAGAGGCGCGCCTCTACTCCACGGCGGGTGCGGAAGCTGGAGGCATCGCCGCCGCCGAAGGTGGCGCCCAGACCGGACCCACGCGATTGCATGAGCACGGCAGCGATCAGGCCCACGGCAGCAAGCAGCAGGGAGAAGAAGAGGAAGACTTCCACGGTTCGGAACGGGCTCCTGTCATCGATACGTCCGCCGGAGGATAGCACGCCGCGCCGGCGGGACTCGCTCGAGGCGACCCATCCGACGCCTGCCTAGCCCTCCAGCAGCGAACGGCCTGTCATGCCCTCGGCTGGGGCGACACCAGCCAGCGCCATCAGCGTGGGCGTCACGTCGGCCAGCAGGCCGTCGACCAGCCGCCGGCCCCTGACCGGCGAGCCCGCCAGCAGGAAGGGAACCGGGCTCAGGGAGTGCGCTGTCACCGGGTTCCCGTCCTCGTCCTTCATGACGTCGGCGTTGCCGTGGTCGGCGGTGATGGCGAGGATGGCTCCCTTGCCGCCGGCAGCCACCGCCTGCGCGTCGGCCGCGAGGACCGCGTCGGCGACCCGACCCAGGCAGCCGTCAATGAACTCGCAGGCTGCCACGGTGGCGTCCCACACGCCGGTGTGGCCGACCATGTCCGGGTTGGCGAAGTTGGCCACGATGAGGTCGTACGTGCCGGACTCGACCGCGGCTACGATCTCGTCGGTCACGCCGGCCGCGCTCATCTCGGGCTGCAGGTCGTAGGTGGCCACCTTGGGGCTCGGGACGAGCTTGCGATCCTCGCCCGGCCAGGGCTCCTCCACGCCACCGTTGAGGAAGTAGGTGACGTGGGCGTACTTCTCGGTCTCGGCCACGTGGAACTGCTTCCAGCCCAGGCCGGAGAGGACCTCAGCCAGGCTGGTCACCACCTGCGGCGGGTAGGCCACCTCCACGGGCAGCCCGCCCTCGTACTCGGTCAGCGTCACCACCGTCGGGAAGGGCGGCACGTAGCCACGATCGAAGTGGTCGAAGTCGTGGTCCACCAGCGCATGCGTGAGCTGGCGCGCCCGGTCGGCCCGGAAGTTGAAGTGGATGACGACATCGTTGTCGCGGACCGTGCCGTCGACACCCTCGATGAGCGTGGGCTTGACGAACTCGTCGTTCTCGCCACGTTCGTAGGCGGCGGCCAGGGCCGCGGATGCGCTGCCGGCCGGCGCCGTGTCGAAACCGGAGCCGTAGACCATCGCGTCGTACCACGCCTTCGTGCGCTCCCAGCGCTTGTCGCGGTCCATGCCGTAATAACGCCCGCCGATCATGGCGAAGCGCGCAGTCGGGTGGGCCGCCAACAGGCGGGCCTCGAAGTCGGGGATGAAGCCGTCGGCCGAGCGGGGCGGCGTGTCGCGCCCGTCGAGCAGGCCATGGACGACGAGGTCCGTCACGCCCGCCTCGCGGGCCAGCTCGGCGATGGCGACCGCATGGCCGTCGGTGGAGTGGACCCCACCGGGGCCGATGAGGCCGACAAGGTGCAGCCGGGACATCGGCTCGGCAGCTTTCTTCACCGCTGCCCGCAACACCTCGTTGTCACGGAAGGAGCCGTCCGCGATGGACGCGTCGATGCGCGGCAGGTCCTGCAGCACCGGGCGACCGGCACCGATGTTGAGGTGACCCACCTCGCTGTTGCCCATCTGCCCTTCCGGCAGGCCGACGGCCTGGGCCGAGGCCTCCAGTCGTGCGTTGGGCCACTCGGCGAGCAGCGCCCGCCAGCGGGGCATGTCGGCGGCGGCGATGGCGTCGACGGCGGGATCGGGCCCGTAGCCGAAGCCGTCGACGATGATGAGAGCGACCGGGCAGGGTCGTTCCTTCCTCGTTGTCACGTGCTGGTTCCCCTTTCGGCAGGGCGCCCGAGCCGCTTGCTCCGGGCGCTGGATGCGAGGCGGTATCGCGGGATCCGCGGCGTGCGGCTAGCGCTTCGCGCGGGCTGCGGCGGCCTCGGCTGCCGTGGCGGCGATGCCGGACATCTGGTCGGCCTTCAGGCTGGCGCCGCCGATGAGCGCGCCGTCGATGGCCGCCTCCGCCATGAACTCGTCGAACGAGTCGGCCGTGACCGAGCCGCCGTACAGGACGGGGACGGCCTCCGCGAAGGCGGCGCCGGCGAGGTCGGCGACGGTGACGCGGATGGCGTCGGCCATCTCGGCCGCGTCGGCACCGCTGGCGGTCTTGCCGGTGCCGATGGCCCACACCGGCTCGTAGGCGATGACGAGGTCCGCCGGCAGGCCCTTGCCTTCGGCCAAAACCACCTCGAGCGCGGCCTTCACCTGCGCCTGCACGGTCGCGATGGCGGCCCCGGCCTCGCGCTCCTCGAGCTGCTCACCGCAGCAGAGCATGGGGCTGATGCCGGCCTCCACGAGGCGCACGATCTTGCGGCCGATCTGGGCATCGGACTCGAACTGGTCCCGTCGGCGCTCTGAATGGCCGACGATGCACCAGGAGACGAGCCCGGCCAGCATGCCGGCGGAGACCTCTCCTGTGTAGGCGCCCTTGGCTTCAGCATGGACGTTCTGGGCACCGACGGCCACGTCCGTTCCGGCCAGCGCGTCCCTGACGGGCGCCAGCGCGACGTAGGGCGGGCAGATGATGCGGGTGACGCCGGCCACGTCAGTGGCCTTGGCGATCTCGGCGGCCAGCGGACCTGCGTCCGCTGGGGAAGTGTTCATCTTCCAGTTGGCAGTGATGATGACGGGTCGCATGCGCCCCATCATAGGTCGCCGGCGGGCACCGTGGCGTCAGCCTTCGACTCGATGCGCTCGAACGCTCGTTGCACCCGCGCCCGGCTTAGACCCAAGCCCCTGGCGAGCTCGCTGAAGGAGGCCTCAGGAGCACTCTTGCGCGCAACCGCCACGGCCTGGTCGAGCGCCGACAGCTCGCCCAGGCGGCCGTCGGACTCGAGGCGCTTGATGAGGGCCAGCTGGCGGGCGCTGGAGGCCACGCTGCGCTCGAGGTTGGCGGTCTCGGCGTTGAGGACGCGGTTGAGGTGTCCCTGCAGCTGTCGCATCACCAGGCGTGCCTCGATCTCGAGCACGCTCGCCCCCGCCCCACAGGTGCGCAGCAGGCTGAGGATGGTCTCGGTCCGCTTGCTGGTGATCACGCCACGACCTCGGCGTTCACGCAGCGAGAGCTCGAAGCCGGCCTGCTCCAAGCGCTCTCGCAGTTCCTCGGCCTCGTCGAGGGGTACGACCAGCTCCAGGTGGGCCCCGCGCGCGCCCAGGCTGAGTGAGCCTGCGGCAAGGAAGCGCCCGCGCAGCCAGGCGGCTCGGCAGTGGTCGCGGGCGAGGGCCCAGTCGAACCCGGAAGGGGCACCCGCGCTCGTTTCCGCTTCGCCGGCGTCGAGGCGGACGGCCAGTCTCGCCACCACCGGCGAGCGGGCGTGGCCACGGGCCGCAGCCCCCAGGCCGACGCGCTCGGCAGCCCGGCAGCAGGCGCGCGGCGGATCGATGGCGGCCAGCTCGGCACGGATGGCCTGCACCAGCTCGCGCTCGCGGGAGTCAGCCATGTACGAACGCGTCGCTCAGGCGCTGCGGACCGGTGCCACGGGGCGCGTCGCGGGATGCTCGTGCAGCAACCGCATGAGGGCCCCCGCCAGGCGCCGTGGCTCGTGACGATGGGCATTGTCCGGGTCGACCACGCTCGCCAGCTCGAGACGAGGCCGCCCATCCTCGCGGGGCAGGTCGATGCGCACTGGCTCGGCGGGGTAGCCCTCCGGCACCCGCGCGCTGCTGTCGTCGTTGGCGAGGACCACGTCGATGAGATGGGCCACGTCGTGGGCGGCGAGCGCGGCCACGTGCTCCGAGAGCGTGTAGCCCTCGGTCTCGCCGGGTTGCGTGGCCACGTTGGCGACGTAGACGCGCAGGCCCGGGGCAGCCTCGATGGCGGCACGGATGCCGGGGACCAGCAGGCTGGGCAGCAGGCTCGTGTACAGCGAGCCCGGGCCGATGACGATGAGGTCCGCTGCCGCGATCGCCTCCATGGCCTCCTGGTTCGCCTCCACGCGGGCCGGGCTGAGCCAGACACGGCGGATGCCGCGCGTGCGCATGATCGCCGACTGGCCCGTGATGCGGGAGCCGTCGGCCAGCTCGGCATTGAGGATCAGCGCCTCGCCGGCGACCGGCACCACCTCGCCGCGCACGGCCAGCACGCGGTTGGACTGGCGCACGCCCTCCTCGAAGTCGCCGGTGATGTCTGCCATGGCCGCGATGAGCAGGTTGCCGAAGGCGTGGCCGGCAAGACCGGGCTCCGCTTCCTTGGCCGGGAAGCGGTACTGCATGAGGCGCGACATCGTGGGTTCGACGTCTGCCAGGGCGGCGATGCAATTGCGGATGTCGCCCACCGGCGGGACGCCCAGCTCCTCCCGCAGCTTGCCGCTCGAGCCACCGTCATCGGCGACCGTCACCACCGCGGTGATGTTGCTGCTGATCTCCTTGAGACCCCGCAGGAGCGTG
>DATHSE010000205.1:0-11350 GCA_035464455.1 Anaerolineae bacterium
CGCTGCAGGACGAGGATGAGCAGCAACGACAGGGCACCGACGGCCAGGGTCAGCGGATCGAGGTCGGGCAGTTGCTGGAGGATCGAGCGGAGCTGGTCGAAGACGCTCCCGGATGTGCCCGGGATCCCGAGCAGCTTGGGCATCTGCCCCACGATGATGGTGACAGCGACGCCGAAGACGAAGCCGGTCACCACCGGCTTGGCCAGGAACTCCGAGATGAAGCCAAGCCGCGCCAGACCGGCGATCACGAGGAGCGCACCGACCATGAGTGCAAGCGCGGCGCTGAGGGCGATGAACTGGGCAGTGTCACCTCCCGCGAGCGGCGCCACCAGCGAGAGCGACATCACGGCCATGGTGGAGCTGGTGGTGACCCGCAGATGGCGGCTGGTGCCGAAGACGGCGTAGGCCGCCAGGGCCGCGAAGGCGGTGATGAGGCCGTACTCGGGTGGCAGGCCGGCGAGCGATGCGTATGCCAGTGCCACCGGCACCATGACACCCCAGCTGGTCAGGCCGCCCAGGACATCCGGGCCTAGGTCGGCACGCTGGTAGCGCGGGAGCCAGCCGACGATGGGGACGTAGCGGGGCAGGAGTCGGAGCAGCGCTGCTCGCCGGTCGCTCTCGGGCGTCGGATCCGGCTCGGCGTCGCTGGCTGGGCTCACCGGTCTCCGGCGGCTTCGGCATGAACCGTGGAGCCCACCCCGTCAGCCGCCCCCTCGACCGCGCGCACCGCCATGTCCAGCGTGGGGAATAGGTGATCCTCGCCGATGTGAGCGAGCAAGCCGTGTTGCCGGGCCGTTTCGAGTGTCGCCGCATGCACGTCGGCGAAGTAGACCTCGATGTCCCGTTCGTGGATGCTCTTCACCAAACCGTCGATCACCTCCGAGCTGGTCAGGTCAAGCTCGTCCTGGGCCGCGGCATCGAAGATGACCGCGTGAGGTGACGGCTCCATCTCGTCGATCATGGCCATCACCTGGTCTCGCGCGGTGAGCGCGTTGGCGTACCACAGGGGCGTGTCCAGGCGCACGACCAGCACCCCGGGCAGCGCGCGGTTCTGCGGGTGACGCGTCAGGTCCGAGTACGCCCCCGGCACCCCCGGCACCTGTCCCAGCGATGAGAGGTGCGGCCGGCTCGACCGGTAGATGACGAAGACAAGGGAGGCCAGCAGGCCGATCACCATGCCCTGCAGGACATCGATGAGGATCACGCCCAGCAGTGTCAGCACCCCGAACCAGACCTCGACCGGCGCCTCCCGGCGCAACCGCAGCAGCTTCCGGGCCGCGATGATGTGCCAGACCGCGTGGATGATCAGGGCGCCCAGCACGGCCTCGGGCAGATTGGTGAACACCGGGGTGAGGAAGAGCAGCGTCACGATCGTCGCGATCCAGGTCACCAGGTTGGCCATCTGCGACCGGGCGCCCGCACCTTCTTTCACCGCGGACGCCGACATGCTGCCGGCCGCGAGCATGCCACCGAAGAGCGCGCTCCCGACATTGGCGGCCGCGTGAGCGTTGAGCTCCTGGTCGGCGTCGACCTCGTAGCCGTGTTTCTCGGCGAACTCGTGGGCGACGCCCAGCGACTCGCTGAACGCCACCAGCAGCACGCCGATGGCCGGCAGGACCATGGCGAGGTAGTCGGTCAGCGGCACGCTCGGCAGGGATGGCAGCGGGAGCCCTTGTGGAAGCGCCCCGACGACATCCACGCCGCGCCCGCCCAGGTCGAGCACGCCGCTGAGGGCGATGGCCCCGAAGAGCACGACGAGGCCCGTGGGGATCCGCCGGTCCAGGCGCGGCAAGAGGAAGAGCACCGCCAGTGCGACCGCACCCACGACGAACGTGGTCAGATCCGCCTGGGGCAACTGGCGGGCGATCTCCACCAGACGCTCGACGGTGTTGCCCTCTGGCTTGGGCACGCCCAGAAGCTTGTTGAGTTGGCCCACCGCGACGAAGAGCGCCAGGCCGACGACGAAGCCGGTCATGACCGGCTTGGAGAGGAACTGGGTGATGAAGCCCAGCCGTGCGACACCCGCGACGAGGAACACGAGGCCGGTGACGAGCACGAAGGCGGCTGCGTATGCCTGGTACGTCTGCGGATCGGAGGCGGTCGCGAAAGCTGAGACGACCAGCGACGCTGCCACCGAGGATGCCAGCAGAGCCGCGGTCGCGGAGGTACCGCCCACGCTCAAGTGCCGCGACGTGCCGAGGATGGCGTAGAGCAGCAGCGAGACCGTCAGCGTGTACAGGCCTGCCTGCGGTGGCAGGCCGGCGACACCGGCGTAGGCCATGGCCTCAGGCACCACCAGGCCCCACAGCGTGAGCCCGGCGATCACATCCAGCCTCAGCCAGCTGCGGTCGTAGGCAGGCAACCACGAGAGGATGGGTACGAACCGGGTCAGGTTCACGATCGGTCCTCGATCAGCTCGTCGATGTCAGTCGCCATGCTGTGCCCACCTTCATGGGGTCGCGCGAAAGCCGCCGGGGCGCGGTCTGTCCGGCATCTCACCACCCACGCGCCGGCGCCGCATCACCCCGAGCGGGTGAGATGCCACGCGGGCGCCACTCACCGAAGCGACCAGCTCCGGGCGTGGGTGCGCCGGCTGATGGCGGCGCTGTCCTACCCGTCCGTCTGCGGGTAGTTCATCGCCGGCAGGGTGGGGAAGGGCTCCAGCAGCCCGATCTCGACGGCTCGCTCCACGGCCTCCCCCCGGGAGGACGCCTGCAGCTTCCCGTAGATGGAGAGGGCGTGCGTCTTGATGGTGTTCCGCGACACCAGCAGCCGGTCGGCGATGTCCTGGAATGACAGGTACGTGGGCAGGTATGGCAGGAGACGCAGTTCGGCAGCGGTGAGTGCCGACGATCCGGCGAGCGTTCCGCTGGCGTCTTCGAGCTGTCGCCGCATCTCCTGGAGGCTGGCCGTCAGCGTACCCAGCCCGGGGCGCTGGCGCGCGATCTGCTCAGCCTCCCGCACTACCAGCTGCGCCCCGGCCGTGTCGGCCAGGGCCAGGTAGGCTCGGGCAAGCTGCAGCAGTGCCTCGACGGCGAACCACGGCGCCGCGTGGGTCGCCATCGGCCGCACGATCTGGGACCTGACCAGGTCCCTGCGTGCCCGCTCTCGCTCACCGCGCCAGATGGCGATCCGTGCCTCCACCGCGAAGACGATGAGCGACGGCAGGATCTCTTCGAAGCGTGCCACCGCCAGCGTGGATCGAGCCTGCTGCGCATGTCGATCAGCTGCGGTCCAATCGCCTCGCTCGATGGCGACGACGGCTCGGTAGGCCATCGCGACAGCCGCCGTCCCACCGCTCCCAGCTCCCGCCACGACGGCGTCGGCGAAGGCCGCATCGGCCGCCTCTTCGTCCCCGAGCAGGCGGTGTGCCGAGCCGAGGAGCCACAGGGCATTGGCTCGCCAGAAGCTCGTCGGCGGCTCTTGCGCGACCGAGATGCGGGCGTTGTCCAACATGTCCAGCGCTCCCCGCCGGGCCATGACGGCTCGCAGCATCGCGCGCTGCGACTCGAACGAGGCTGAGCCATCGCCAGGGGGCTGGCCGAGCGTGGAGCGATCCGCGATGTCCGCCATCCGATCGGCATCTTCGGCGCGCCCGTTGAGCAGATGCATCCAGCCGGCGATCACTGCCAGCGCGGGGTGATGCTCGAACGTATGTGCATCGAAGCCACGGATCCAGCCGTCGACGGTGGCCGATCGGCCGCCATAGAAGGTCGGCAGCGCCACGGCCGTGGTCAATCGCGCGGCCGCCTCCGTGTCGCCGCTGGCGAAGGCATGCTCGGCGGCCCGGCTGACGTCGCCCGCTGCCGCGTACCATGCCGCGGCGCGCTCGTGCAGCTCGGGCACGATGCCCGGCTCCAGGCGCCCCAGCTCCTCCCTGAGGAACTCACGCAGCAGGAGGTGGTAGCGGTACGTGGCATCGGTGCCACCACCCTGGATCAGCAGGCTCCGCCGCGCCAGCGACGTGAACCGTCGCTCGGCATGCGGCAGCCCGCAGACCGCCTTCACCAGCGCAGGCGTCATCGCCTCCAGGATCGACGTCCTGGTCAACAGCTTGACATCCTCCTTGGGCAGGACGTTCACCAGCTCGGAGCGGAGATACTCCGTGATGAAGCGGTCCGTACCCGATACGGCGATCTCTCCGGGTCCTCCGGCCCCCGGGTGCCGCTCGTGAGCCAGGGTCGCCAGGTACACGGCCGCCGCCCAGCCTTCCGTTCGCTCCGTCAGCCTTCGTATCTCGTCCGGGCTGCAGCGGTGCCCGAGTGCCTCGCCGAGCGCGCGCACCTCTGTCTCGTCAAGCGCGAGGACGTCCGGACCGATCTCGAGCAGGCCGCGGCGCACGCGGAACCTACCGTAGGGCAGATCGGGCGCAGCTCGGCCTGTCAGCACGAGCCGAAATCCGCGTGGCAGGTGGTCGGCGAGCCCGGTCAGCACGTCCAGCGCCGTGGTATCGACGACGCGGTGCACGTCATCGAGGATGAGGACGGCTGGCCGATCCCAGCGTGCCAGCTCGGACACGAGTATCGGCAGCGCCGCCGCCAGCATCCGCTCGCTCGGAGCGGCGAGGGCGGACCAGACCGAGCCCGGCAACGGCCCGACCCTGGCGAGGGCTGCAGCCAGGTAGGAGAGCAGGACGGCAGGGTCGTTGTCGTGGTGGTCCAGCGTGAGCCAGGCGACCGGCCGACGCAGACGCGCCTTCCACTGGGTGACCAGGGTCGTCTTGCCATATCCCGGCGGAGCGACGATGGAGACGATCGGCGCCTCGGGTTTCTGGGCCAGCAGGGCGATGAGGTGCGTTCGGTCGATGATCCCGGGTTCCCGCATCGGGGGCTCGAAGTTCGACTCGACGAGCGGGAAGGCGGGCCCGGACGGCGAGACGTGCCCTGGGTCTCTATCAGGCGGTTGCGCCGGGGCGCGGATCGTCCGTTGGCTGGGTGCTGACACGCTCCGACTCCGACACGGACCATGATCACTGCGATACGACCGCGGTCGCAGCGATACGGGCCCGCAATCTAGCACGCGCGTCTGCCCGCGTCGTATCCGGGGTCCTCCTCAGGCGCGTGGCACCGCCTGCCACCTCGCGTCCGGCTTGACTGAGCGGAGCTCAGGTCTCGAGCGGCTCCGGCTCCACGTCATCGAGGCGCTCCAGCTCGACCTCGACATCGTGCCCGGCGGCCAGAGCGATGCGCGGTGCCGCGGAGATGAGGCGCGCAGAGCCGACGGCGCCTGCCACCGCGAGAAGCACGGCGAGCAGGTCGTCCAGCTCCGCCCCCGCTCGGTCCGCCGAATCCACCACCGCCCGGTAGGACGACAGCGGGGCATCGAGCGCGACCAGGGCCGCGATCCTCACCAGCGCGTCGGTTCGGGCGTCGAGGTGAGCGATCTCAGGGGCGTGTCCCGTCGCGCCGGTGATCTTGGTGATGAAGGTGGCATCCCCGAGAGCCAGGCGACGGAACCCATCTTCGGCTCGTGGCATCGTATCCCTGCCCCCGCAGTTTGGTCGGCAAGCGCCCCCTGCGCCTATCTCACGACCTGGAATGGCCAGGCGCATCGTCCGATACGGATGACCTGGTCGGCGATGTCCGCCCGGTGCGAGGATTTCGGCCACACTGGGTCGTGATCGACGACTGCCACGACAACGAGGCGTGGATCTCGCCGTGACAGAGGAGGGAGACCGTGAGCGAGGCCATCGGCGCCGTCCTGCCCCTGGCGATCGGCGTCGCCATCAGCCCGATCCCCATCATCGCGGTGATCCTGATGCTGTTCTCGGCACGTGCGCGCGAGAACGGCATCGCCTTCCTCGCGGGCTGGGTCGCGGCGCTGCTCATCGTGGGCGCTATCGTGCTGGTGCTGGCGGCGGCCGGCCGTGTCGGCTCGGATGACGCGACCTCGAACCTCGCCGCGCTGGTCAAGGCGCTGCTCGGCGCGCTCTTCCTGTTCCTCGCCGTCCGCCAGTGGGGCAGCCGCCCGGCCGAGGGTGTCATGACCCCCATGCCCTCGTGGATGGCCGCCATCGACTCGTTCACCATGGGTCGCTCGCTGGGTCTCGCGGGGCTGCTCGCCGGCGTCAACCCCAAGAACCTGGCGCTGACCACCGCGGCCGGTCTCGCCATCGCGCAGGCGGGGGTCAGTGGCGCCTCCGCCGTCGTGGCGCTTCTTGCCTTCGTGGCCGTCGCGAGCCTGTCGGTCGCGATCCCGGTCCTCTACTACCTCGCGGCGGGTGAGGGCGCCAAGCAGACCCTCGACGGCTGGAAGGCCTGGCTACTCGCCAACAATGCCGCCGTCATGGCGGTGCTGTTCGTGGTGCTCGGCTTCGTGCTCCTGGGCCAGGGCATCGCCGCACTGTCGCTCTAGCATCTCGCGCGCCGCTGGAGGACACCCGCAGGACCCACGCACCGGGTGCGATGGGTGCTCCGGACGCCCCGGCTACGCAGTTGGCGCGCCGTCGGTCATGGCGTGAGGCCGCGGAACGCCTCGACCGCGTCGTCGACCTCGAGGAAGACGCGGCCCGGGTCTGCGACTGCCCCGATCCCGGCTCGGTCCAGATAGGCGGCGACGGGTGCCTTGAGTCGCGCGAAGACGACGGTGATGTCGTCCGCCGAAAGGTCCGCGATGAGTTCCACGAGCATCTGGGTCGCCGTGGAGTCCGTGTCCGAGACGGCCTCCATGTCCAGCACCACCCAGCGGACCGGCGGATCTGCCTCGGCCACGGCCTCGGCAACGTCCTCTCGGAACACGTCCGCATTGGCGAAGAACAGGGGACCATCGAAGCGATAGAGCGCCATGCCGGGCTCGGGCCGCCCCTCGGGAGTCGAGTCGGCTGCCCGATAGCTGTCGGTCCCCGGCACGCGGACCAGGAACGCTCGGCGCGGCCGCGCGGCGCGCTGAGCGACCAGCAGCAACGAGAGCAGCGCGATGACCAGGACGCCCGCCAGCATCCCCACCGCGACCACGATGACCGCGGCCAGGAGCGCCAGCGCAGCCTCGCTTCGAGCGACCGCGGCCAGGCGCCGGAACTCCCCTGGGTCGAGCAGTCCGGCAGCCACCACGATGATGACGCCCGCGAGGGCGGCCTTCGGGAGCGGCTCGAAGAGGCCCGTGAGAAAGAGCAGCGTGACGAGCACGAGCGCCATGGCGACGATGCCGGTGAGCTGCGAGCGCGCGCCCATGTCGGCGGCCGTGAAGCTGCGCGACTGGCTCCCGTTCACGGGGAAGCCACCCGTGAGCGAAGCGCCGATGTTGGCGGCGCCCAGGCCCAGGAACTCGCCATCGCCGTCGACTCGATAGCCGCCCCGGCGACCGAGGACCTGCCCCGTGACCCCGCTGTCGGCGTAGATGAGCAGGCCGATCGCGGCGGCGGGCACGAGCAGCAGCTGCAGGTCCGCGAGGCTGATATCGGGCAGGCCATAGGGTGGCAGCCCCGCCGGGATGTCCCCCACGACCTTGACGCCCTGGGCTTCCAGCCCCAGGGCCACGCTCGCGACGATCGCCGCCAGGACGCCGACCAGGTAGGCGGGTAGCCGCCGGTCAATGCGCTTCACGACGAGCACGATGCCGATCACACCGAGACCCACCGCGAGCGTGAGGAAGTCCGTCTCGCCTATCCGTCGGAGCGTCTCGGCCAGCTCGGCGAGGGTGTCGTCCTGTGCCTCGAGCGTGATGCCGATGAGGCTGTCGAGCTGGCTCACGATCATCACGATCGCCGATCCGGCCACATAGCCCACCAGCAGCGGCCGGGAGAGGTAGCGGGTCACGAACCCCAGGCGCGCGATGCCCGCCAGCACCAGCAGGATGCCCGCCATGAGCGCGACCCCGGCGCCGAGCGCCAGGTACCGGCTCGGGTCCCCTTCCGCGAGCGGCGCGATGATCGACGCCGTCAGCAGCGCGATCGTGGCCTCGGGTCCCACGCTCATCTCGCGCACGCCACCCATGAGGGCATAACCCAGGAGGGCGCCGATCGACGCGTAGAGGCCGATCACCGGGTCGAAGCCGCCGAGCTGCGCATAGGCCAGCGCCTGCGGCACGAGCAGCGCCCAGACGGTCAGGCCCGCCAGGGCATCGGTCGGCAGCCAGCTGCGGTCGTAGCTGCGGATCGCCCGGATGGCTGGGATGGCAGGCAGCTGCCTGCGCGAGGACGTGGACGTGGCCGGCTCCTCGGTGGTCATGGACCTGCGGTGCGTCCTCCCGCGGAGGTCAGATATCGAGCAGTGCGTCCGCCCACCATGCCGGCGGGGTCGGCATCGGGCCCGGCGTCGGGTTGGAGTGCGAGGGGCCGTGCACGGGTGGCGCGGCGTCGTTCACCTTCGCCTGGCGGGCGATGACGGCCTTCTCGGTGACGTTGTACACCGTGAAGTCCTGGGAGACGGTCAGCGGACCCTCGTAGTGCGCGCCTACTTCCTCGAAGACCTGGTCCACTCCGGGGGTCAGATCGAGGTGCCACAGCGCTCCCATCCGCGGTCGGGTGAGCTCGAGGATCCTGCCCATCTGGTCGGGGACCGTGTGCGCCAGACTGGTGATCCTCACCGCCGTCTCGAGCGGCAGACCCGTGGCGCGGGCGTACACCGCCGGGGACTGGAAGCACTCGTGGATGAGCAGGTCGGCACCCTGGGCCGCCTCCACCACGTGGCGGCAGGGGCGGGTGTCGCCAGAGAAGACGACCTTGCGGCCGGCGTAGGCGATGGTGTAGCCGACCGCGCCGCTCAGGCCGTGGATGGCCGGGAAGCTGGAGACTGTGACACCGTTGCGCTCATAGATCGTGTCGGGCCGGTCATAGGAGAACTCGTGGGCGATCGCCTCGAAACCGGTCGACGGACGCACGCCACGCACCGAGGCGATGTCCCAGGCCATCGCCTTGCCCATGTGCTCCACGAAGGCCGCGAGCCCCAGTGCCGGGTCCTCGCTGCCAGCGCCCCAGATCTCGACGGGATCCACCCGGCCCGCCTTGGCCATGCTTCCCAGGAGGCCGGGGATGTCGCCGATGTGGTCGGCGTGCAGGTGTGACAGGAACACCTTGGTGGTGGACTCCAAGGGGAGCCCGAGGGCGTTGAAGTTGGCGATGGCGCCGGAGCCGAGGTCGAAGAAGAAGTAGTCCTGCTCCTCGTTGCCGACCTCGACCAGGAGCGATCCCGACGCCTGGCTCCGCCTGATCCAGGGGTCCCCGCTGCCGAGGATGGTGACCCGCAGCTCGCCGATGGCAAGCGGCTCCGTGCCGGGCTCGAAGATGGGGGTGTACGCGCGGGCCGGGGTACCGACCACCGGGCTCGTCGACAGGGGCTCGTCGGTCTTCGTTGTCATCCCTGATCCTCCTCGTTGAACGTCGGCGGCCAACACGGCCCTGCGAGGCTGTGCCCCGCCGCCGCAGCCAGTAAAGCCTCGTGGATGAGCCGCTGCATCGTCCCGATTGGGTGATGCGGGGTCACGTGGAAGGGTCCTGAATCGGTCTGGTAGCCGGGTTCGGCCGTCGTCACGCGACTGCGAGGTGCAGGAAACATGTTGTCCGCTGAGGAGACGTTCCGGCGGCTGGCGATCGGCGATCGCGGGCTGCTGGCGGAGGTGGCCGACCCCGACGGGGATGCCGGGCTGCTGCGGCTCGACGAGCGGACCGAATCGCTGATCCGTGTGGCGGCGCTCGTGCCCATGGACGCCCCGCAGTCGTCATACCACACCGCCGTCGAGGCGGCGATGCGGGCAGGGGCCACGCTCGAAGACCTGCTGGCGGCCCTCATCGCGGTCGCTGGCTCGGTCGGCTCGCCGCGGGTCGTGGCGGCCGCGCCGCGGATCGCCCTCGCCGCAGGTTATGACGTCGATGCTGCGCTCGAGGAGATCGAGGCTGCACGCCGCTGACGACGAGCCTTGGCGTCGAGCACCAATATCCCGGATCTTGCTGTTCTCCGCGATCCGCCCGGGCGGGATGGATGTCGTCGATGGTGTAGGTTCCGCGTCGAAGACCCTGCAAGCCAGGAGCCGGAGCGATCGGACGGATTGAGAGATCGATCGGCGGGCAACTCGATGCCGCGGATCGGATCGACGAAGGTGAACCTGGCTTCCACCCGACGTTTCCGCTGGTGGAGGCCAAGTTCCATCTGCCCGTGCCCCACCCCTCGACGGTCTCCCGGGAACGCCTGATCCGCTCGCTCCTCGCCGAGCCGAGACCATCTGTCGTCGCCATCGTTGCGCCACCCGGGTACGGCAAGACGGTGCTGCTCACCGATTGGGCGACGCGAGAGGCGCGGGACGTCGCCTGGCTGACGGTGGGCGAATACGACAATGAGCCGAGCGTCTTCCTCACCTACCTTGCCGCGGCCATCGACCGCATCGGACCGCTCGATCCAGGCATCAGCGCCGCGCTCGCGGTGCCCGCCTCACGTGTCCTCGCGGTGGCTGTTCCTCGGCTCGCGTCCGAGCTGCACCGGCGACGACGCCCTGGCCTGCTCATCCTCGATGACGTCCACCGTCTCGTTGACCAGACGTGCCTCGATGCGCTCTCGGCACTGCTCGAACTCCTGCCTCCCGGGTTCCAGGTGGCCATGGCCGCGCGGACGACCCCGCTCCTGCCTCTCGGGCGGCTCCGCGTCGACCGACGGCTGCTCGAGATCGGACGGGACCAGCTGGCAATGGACGTGGAAGAGGCGGAGATCCTCGCTGCCCGCGCCGGGTGTCGGCTGAGCCGTGACCAGGCGGAGACGCTCGTCGAGCGTACGGAAGGCTGGGCAGCCGCGATCTACCTCGCGGCCCTCGCCCGTGGTGGGCCCGGGATCCGCGTCGCCGAGCCGGCCGACGTCTCGGGTCGCGAGGGCTATATCGCAGACTACCTGCGGTCCGAGCTCATGGGACGTCTCGAGGACGACGACATCAGGCTGCTCACGCGGACGTCGATCTTCGAAGGCGTAGAGCCGAAGCTGGCCGAGGTCACCACAGAGCTGCCAGGCGCTCCGGAACGCCTGCGGAGGCTGGCCAGTGCGAACCTGCTCATCAGCGAGGTCGCCGGCCCCGAGGCCTCGTACCGCTACCACCACCTGCTGCGCGATCACCTGCGAGCTGAGCTCGAGCGCAGGGAGCCCGGTGTCGAGCCGGAGCTCCACGGCCGCGCTGCGGCCTGGTACCTGAGCGCCGGTCGCACCGAGCTCGCCATCGAGCACTCCATCGCGAGCGGCGATATGGACGCTGCTGCGGCCATCGTCGAGGAGGCGACCCTTCGGACCTGGAGCTTCGGGCACGGCGACCGGCTCGAGCGCTGGCTGGCGAGCTTCGAGGAGGCGGTGTTCGAGCGCCACCCAGGACTGGCCGTTGCGGCGGCACTCGTCCATTCCCTGAGCGGCAGACCCGAGGCGACCGATCGCATGGCCGACAT
>DATHSE010000206.1:0-7152 GCA_035464455.1 Anaerolineae bacterium
CACACGAGCGTCGCAGCACAGGCCCCATGCCGGCCGGTACGTGCGTGGCAGGCACACGAGCGTCGCAGCACGGCCCCATGCCGGCCGATACGTGCGTGGCAGGCACACGACGCTGAGACAGAGGCTCCGCATGACTGTGTCGAAGCAACGGCTCCGCGCGACTGCGTCGAAGCAGGGGTTACGCGTGACTGCGTCGCTCCACGACCGCGTCCACCGCGCGACTGACGTCCTCGGCCACGGCATCCACATCGCGGCTGCCATCGATCACGACCCACCGCTCCGGATCGGCAGCCGCCATCTCGAGATAGCCGTCCCGCACACGCTGGTGGAAGGCGATGTCGTGCCGCGAAGCATCCTCGAAGCGGGTCAGCTCCTCGGCGTGCCCGAGGTCACGCCGAGCCAGGCCGACCTCCACGGGGACGTCCAGCACGACCACCACGTCAGGCTGCAGGCCGGCCGTGGCCAGACGGGCGATGAGCGCGAGGGTCTCACGGTCGACACCGCTGCCGTAGCCCTGGTACGCCAGCGTGGAGGTGGCGTAGCGGTCGAGCACCACCACCTCGCCACGCCGCAAGGCCGGCAGGATGACGTCGGCCACCAGCTGGGAGCGTGCGGCGTTGAAGAGCAGCGCGTCGGCGACCGGGCCGCGCGCGACGTCGGCGGGGTCGAGCAGGATCTGGCGGACCTGCTCACCCAGCGGCGTCCCGCCCGGTTCGCGCGTCCATGTCACCCGCAACCCCCGTTCGCGCAGGCGCTCCGCCAGCCGCCGTGCCTGCACCGACTTGCCGGCGCCGTCGGGGCCTTCCAGCACGATGAACAGCCCTGCCGGACCGGAGCCCTCGGCCGATGTGGTCATGCTCGTCAGCGGAATGCCCGCACCTTCTCCGGGTAGACCCGCACCCGACGGAAGGGCTCGCGACCGCGCGAGCGAGAGACCAGGTTCGCCGCCTCAGCGGCGCGATGCTGGAGCTTGCGCAGGTAGGCGTTCTGGGGCGACAGCTCGACGGGCTTGGACTCGGTACGAACCAGGCTGATAGCCTCCTCCAGCTCGCGCATGGCGACATCCTGGGGGTCGCTGTCGAGCACGTACAGGCTGGTGAGGATGGACTGCATCTGCACTACCGTGTTCGACTTGAGCACGTAGATGGGGATGCCGCGTGCCTCGGCCTCGCGGATGATGGGGGACTTCTGCTTGTACGCGCTGCGCAGGGTGATGACCACGTCGGCCTCATCGGGCTCGCGCACGACCACCACCGGCAGCTGCAGGTCCTTGATGGCCTGCTCCAGGCGCTTGCGGCTGATGCCGAAGCCAAGAACGGTCATCGGCTTCAGCTGCACCACGTCGCCGTTGAGCTCGGAGAGACGGATGAGCGACGCCTCCTCGCCGCGCGCCTCGTCGGCGACATCCAGCTCGCCAGCCTGACCGCCATCCTCGTCATCGAGGCGCGGCATCATCGGCTCGGCCCCGGCGGCGGGAGGCTGCCCTGTGCTCCCCTCGGCCTCGGCCTGATCGCTCATCAGCTCGGTCATGGCCCGGCTGGCTGCGGCGCGCCACTCGGCCTGGCGCTCGAACTCGCGGGCGTCGCGGGCGCGCGGCTCGGGCACGGGCGAACCGCGCTCCATGGGACCACGATCGGCGATGGCACCGGCGCGGAAGACCGCCGCGCCGGCGGTCAGGCTGCGGGATGCATCGCCCGGCCAGCCCTCGATGCTGCGACGGCTGCGGCTGCGTCCACGAGGGCTCGCGCCCACCCGCCCGTAGGCGTCGCTGCCCGGCGCGCGACGCTCGCCGTGGAGACCAGGGTCCACGACGAAGCCGGGCGGCCCGCCGCCGACGAGGCCGCCGAAGCGTTCACCGGGCATGCGGTCACGAGGGCCGGGCCGCGGACGGGACTGCGAGCGGTGCACGCCACCCTCGTCGCGCCAGCGCATCTCGGGAGCCAAGGCATCGCCACGCAGGATGGCGTCGATGGTCTCGGCCACGTCGGCGTGGACGGCCACGCGGTCACGGTCCTGGATCTCGACCACCACGTCGAACGTGGGGGGCGCCTTGCGCTCGAGCACCGATTTCTGCGTCCGGCGACGGCGCGCCTCATCGTCGCCGAGGGTGACCGTCTGGATGCCGCCGATGAGGTCGGAGAGCGTGGGATTCATCATCAGGTTGTCGAGGTTGTTGCCGTGGGCAGTGCCGATGAGCTGCACGCCGCGCTCGGCGATGGTGCGGGCGGCGACCGCCTCCAGCTCGGTGCCGATCTCATCGATGACGATGACCTCGGGCATGTGGTTCTCGACCGCCTCGATCATCACCGCATGCTGCAGATCGGGCGTCCGCACTTGCATGCGCCGGGCACGACCGATGCCCGGGTGCGGGATGTCGCCGTCGCCGGCGATCTCGTTGCTGGTGTCGACGATGACGACGCGCTTGTCGAGGTCATCAGCCAGCACCCGCGCCGCCTCGCGCAGCATGGTCGTCTTGCCGATGCCGGGGCGACCCATGATGAGGATGGACTGGCCCGACTCGACGAGGTCGTCGACGATCTCGATGGTGCCGAAGACCGCCCGACCGACGCGACAGGTGAGTCCCACGATCTTGCCGTTGCGGTTGCGGATGGCGCTGATGCGGTGGAGCGTGCGCTCGATGCCGGCACGGTTGTCCTCGCCGAACGAGCCCACGTGCTCGACGACGTACTGGATGTCCTCCGCTCCGATCTCCCGGTCGAGCAGCACCTCTTCGCCACCGCCGCCGAACCGAGCCTCGGGCCTGCGACCGAGATCCATGACCACCTCGATGACCGAGTTCACCTTCTCGAGGGAACGCATGCGCGCGCCGATCTGGGGCGGCAGCGCATCGAGCAGGGCCTCGAGATCGTCGGTGGCTTCCGGCCGGAGGTCCGACGAGGACGGCAGGTCGGCTGAGGGCTGGATGTCCGCGGACATGGGTTCCTCCGATGGCGGGGTGGTCATCAGATAGCCGGCACCAGCGAGGGCTCGGCGACCCGCACGAGTGCTTCCTTCACCAGTATGGAGACCGTCGCGATGGCCTTCATGCCGTGGTCTTCGAGTCGATGGTCGATGGGCGACTCGTAGGTCCGCACGCAGGACCTGACCCCGTGCTGGTGGGGGGCGTTGGCCGAGCGGCGACCGAACCCGCTGCGCCTGCCGATGATGCCGAGGCCGAAGCGGATGAGGGTGCTCGTGTCGTGCTCGGGCAGCGCCATCACGCGCATGTAGTGCGGCTGCTGCTCCTTGGCCACGCCGAGCTGCAGCATGGCGGCAAGACCGTGCCCCTCGTTGGCCTCCTGCACGTAGGCCTCCACATCGGCGAAACGGAGCAGGGGCGTGAGCGAGGTGCGCGGCACCGACCACCGGCCGGAGAGATGCTCCCAGTCGGGCAGCCGGTAGCTCTCGAGGCGGGCAACGGGTGCCGGCGTGACGCGTTTGTAGAGTCGTGCCAGCTCCACGGAATCGAGCGGCGTGGCGGGCCGGATGCCCTCCTGCTTCGCGTCGATGTTGCGCAGGCTGGGGAAGCGGCGTCGAGGGTCGCGGAAGAGGATCGTCTCCTCACCGTAGCGGGCGAAGCCTGCCTGCATGAAGAGCTCCACGTTGCCGCCCTGATCGGCGCAGGCGACGTGAAAGCGGCTGGCGCCGCGGCGCGAGCCATCACGCATGAGGTGCTGTACCAGCCGGAAACGGATGTCGCCGGCCGCCCCCTGGTCGAACGCGTCGAGCTCGACGATGGTCCACTCGTCTCGATTGGCGTCGCGCTCCACGCGCGCCAGTCCGGCCAGTCGGCCGCCCTCCTCGTAGACGTACAGCTGATCGTTGGGACGGAACGCGCCCAGCGGCATGCGGAAGAGGCTGAACACGGAGACGTGGCTGGCGGTCACCGGCAGGCCCAATGAGCGGATCGGGTGCTGCGGCCGACCGCTGCCGACGGGACCACCTTCGGGCCGGATCTCGATACTGGGGTGGGCCATGCGCGACAGCTCACCGACCGCCGCCAGGTCGGTCAGGCGGGCAGCCCTGACGTGGCCCGCGCGAGGCGCCGTCGGCATCAGCGGTCCTCCGCGGCAACGGACGGACCAGTCATGGCACTGCCTCGGGCTGCTCCCTGCGCGTCGGGTGCGGCCGCCGGCCGCTGCCTTCGGCCGGCTCCAGGTAGGCAGCTGCCATCGTGGCCAGGAGGTGATGGAAGCGTGTCTCGCCCGCCAGCTCGGGATGGAAGGAGGTGGCGATGACGTTCCGCTGCCGCACCGCCACCACCCGCTCGTCGTCCAACCGCGCCAGCACATCGACCTGGCCGCCGACCCGCTCGACCAGGGGGGCGCGGATGAAGATGCCGTGGACCGGCGTATCGCCCAGCACCGGCACGCGCAGCTCCGCTTCGAAGGAGTCGAGCTGCCGGCCGAAGGCGTTTCGTTTCACCGAGACGTCGAGAAGCGGGAACACCGGCTCATCGCCGTCGACGATCTGCCGGGCCAGCAGGATCATGCCGGCACAGGTGCCCAGGATGGGAGCGCCCCGGGCGGCCAGGTCAAGGACGGGCTGCCGCAGGCCCCAGCGATCGATGAGCTTGCGCATGGTGGTGGATTCGCCGCCCGGCAGGATGAGGCCGGCCAGGCCGGGGACATGTTCGGGCAGGCGCACGGACACGACCCCGACGCCGAGCTCGCGAAGCAGAGCCTCATGCTCGGCGAAGGCTCCCTGCACCCTGAGGACCCCGATCCTCACGATCGTCCTCCGTGCGCCACCGCCCTCGCCGGCCTACCAGCCGCGGACCGCGAGACGCTCCTCCTCCGGGACCGAGGCGGCGTGGATGCCGCGCATCGGTTCGCCCAGGCCGCGCGAGACCTCGGCGATGATCTTGGGGTCGTCGAAGTGCGTGGTGGCCTGGACGATCGCGTTGGCGGTGGTGGCAGGGTCTTCCGACTTGAAGATGCCAGACCCGACGAAGACGCCCTCGGCGCCCAGCTGCATGGCCAGGGCGGCGTCGGACGGGGTGGCGATGCCACCGGCGACGAAGTTGACCACCGGCAGCCGCCCGGAGGCCGCTACCTCCCTGACCAGCTCGAAAGGCGCAGCCAGCTCCTTGGCCGCCGCGAAGAGCTCGTCCTCGCGCATGCCGGCGAGCCTGCGGATGCCGGCGTTGACCGCGCGGATGTGGCGCACGGCCTCGACGATGTCACCGGTACCGGCCTCGCCCTTGGTGCGCATCATGGCCGCGCCCTCGCCGATGCGACGGAGCGCCTCGCCCAGGTCGCGAGCACCGCACACGAAGGGCACCTTGAACTGGTGCTTGTCGATGTGGTTGTCCTCGTCGGCGGGTGTCAGCACCTCCGATTCGTCGATGTAGTCGACGCCCAGCGCCTCCAGCACCTGTGCCTCGACGAAGTGGCCGATGCGTGCCTTGGCCATCACGGGGATGGTCACGGCATCCATGATCCCACTCACCAGCGACGGATCGCTCATGCGCGCCACGCCACCGGCGGCCCGGATATCTGCCGGTACGCGCTCGAGGGCCATGACCGCGACGGCACCTGCCTCTTCCGCGATGCGCGCCTGGTCGGGGGTGACGACGTCCATGATGACGCCGCCCTTGAGCATCTGGGCCAGGCCCTTCTTGGTCGCCCAGGTGGACGTGTCGACGTTCACTACGTGCCTCGGATCGAAGTTGGCTCTCGTGGCGCTTGCCGGCCGCTCCCTCCGGGGTCGTCGCCCGTACCGAAGCCGCCGGTTGCCACGACGACGACACGATTATCGCACGCGGGCTCGATGGCCCCAGCCGGCAGGTGGGAGGGCTGCCGGCCTGGGTCGGCGCGATGGGGTCTGGTACTGATGGTCCCGGTGCCGGGGGGCACCACCGTACGGAGGGCCACAGGCCCGAAGACCTGCTAGCGTGCCTCGCATGCCGGAACGCCAGCGGACCAAGCGCCCTCCTATCGACCTCGCCGCGGAGCTCGAGCGGGCCGTCGAGCGCAACGAGTTCGGTCTCGAGTATCAGCCCATCATCGACCTGGGCTCCGGCTCGATCGCTGCCGTCGAAGCCCTGCTGCGCTGGCGCCATCCCCTGATGGGCACCATCGCCCCCGCCGAGTACCTGCCGCTGGCCGAGGAGACCGGGCTCATCGTGCCCATCGGCGAGCGCGTGCTCGACGCCGCCACGCGGCAGCTGCGCACGTGGCACCTGGGGTTCGCGCGCATGCAGGCCCTGCGGATGAACGTCAACGTCTCCCCGCGTCAGCTCAGCCACCCCCAGCTGCTGGGCCGTATCCAGACGGTCCTGCAGCGGTCGGACCTCGACCCGGCATCGCTCACGCTGGAGCTGGGAGCCGGCTGCGGGCAGCATCCTGAGCAGATAGCAGCGCTGGCGGATGTCGGCGTCGGCCTGGCCCTCGAGGATTTCGGGGAGGGCTCGTCGCTGGATGAGGTTCGAATGCTGCCTCTGACGATCGTGAAGCTGCATCCCAGCTTCGCAGGCATGGCTGCCGGCAAGGAAGAGGACGTCGCCTTCGCCGAGAGCCTCCTGGCGCTGTGTCGTGCTCGAGGCCTCGCTACCATCGGCAAAGGTGTCGAGACGCGGGACCAGGCACGCCGGCTGGCCGTCATCGGGTGCGACATGGCGCAGGGCTACCTGTACTCGAAACCCCTGGGCTCTGAAGGGATCGGCACGCTGCTGGCGCGCGGCCGCGTCACCGCCCCGGCGCCGCTGCGCTAGGCCCGGCACCGCTTCCGCGCCAGCTCCGGGGACACGCCGGCCCCGGCGCCGCTGCGCCGGCCACGCGACATGAGCAACGGCCGGGAGGACGATGCCTCTCCGGCCGTCGAGGTCCCGGGGCGCAGATCCCGGGCGTCGGTCGCGCTACCTCTGACGGTGCGCGCTGCCGACGGCGACTAGAAGATGCCCATCGCGCCCATGGCGGTGCCGTAGAGCGCCACCGCTGCCACGAGACCGACGAGGACGACGGCGCGCCCGCGTGAGACGGTGGCGGCGCCATCGAACGGAGCCTGCTGCAGCGAGACGTCTTACTGAGTACCGCGATAGCGCTCGCGGATGGACAGCTCCCGCGTGTCGGCCTGGGACTGCACCGCCAGCGCGATGGCGGTCGGGTCCCAACGGCAGGCGGGGCAGATGCCGGTGTTCTGATCGAGCTC
>DATHSE010000207.1:0-2624 GCA_035464455.1 Anaerolineae bacterium
CGGCGCTGTTCGACTGGCGCACCGTCCGCCGTAACGTCGAGCTGCCCCTCGAGCTCCAGGGCTGGGACAAGGCGAAGCGGCATGCGCGCGCCATGGAGCTGCTCGAGATGGTGCAGCTCGCCGACTTCGCCGATCACCGGCCCTGGGAGCTCTCCGGCGGGATGCAGCAGCGGGTGGCCATCGCCCGCTCCCTCGCGGTGGACCCGCCGCTCCTGCTGATGGACGAGCCGTTCGGCGCCCTCGACGAGATGACCCGTGAGCGCATGCAGAACGAGCTGCTCCGCATCCGCCTGGAGACCGGCAAGTCGATCATCTTCGTGACCCACTCCATCCCCGAGGCCGTCTACCTGTCCGACCGGGTCGTGGTCATGTCACCCCGGCCAGGCCGGATCACCGACGTCGTCGACGTCGACCTCGGCACGCGCAACGAGGACACCCGCGAGGCGGAGGTCTTCTTCGAGGCCGTCACGGCCGTCCGGGAGGCGCTGCGCGGCCACGGCGGTGGCGCCCTGCGGGCCAGGGTGGGCGAGGTCTGATGGGGGGCCGACTCAGGGCGGTGTGGCCGCCCATCCTCATCGCCGTCGCCTTCCTGGGTGCCTGGCAGCTGCTCGTCGTGGTGCAGGACATCCAGCCGTACCTGCTGCCGTCGCCGGCCCTGATCGCCACCAACTTCTTCAAGGACCTGGGGCTGATGTGGGGGGCCACGAGCTACACCGGCGGCACCGCGCTCCTCGGGCTGCTCTTCGGGACGATGCTCGCCATTGTGGCCGCTCTCCTCGCCCAGCGTTTCGTGGTGATTAACAATCTGGTCACGCCGCTTGCCGCTGGGCTCGCTGCTGTGCCCATCATTGCTCTGACCCCCCTGCTCAACAACATGTTCAACATCACGAGTCGCACCCCAAGGGTGCTGGTGACGGTGATCATCGTGTTCTTCCCGATGTTCGTGAACGTCACCCGCGGCCTGATCCAGGTGCAGCCGGTCCAGTTGGAGTTGATGCGCTCGATGAACGCGAACCCGCGCACGGTGCTGCGGGTGCTGCGCGTCCCGAACGCCATTCCCTTCTTCTTCACCGGGCTGAAGATCGCGGCCCCCCTGGCGGTCATCGCCGCCCTGGTGGCCGAGTACTTCGGCGGACCCCAGGAGGGGCTGGGCAGTCGCATCACATCAGCAGCTGCCAACACCGCCTACGGAAGGGCGTGGGCGTATGTGGTCGCCTCCATCATCCTGGGCCTGCTGTTCTACCTCACTGTCCTGGCCATCGAGAGATGGACGACACCGTGGGCCGGCCACCGAGCCCGCCCCTGACCACTGACCGCACGTGCCAACAACCAAGTGAGAAACCATCAATAGGAGGAAGAATGCGAGCAATCGCACGCAGTCCATGGGTGCGCGTCGCGGCCCTGGCAGCTGTAGGTGCCATGGCCCTGTCGGCCTGCAGCAGCAGCGACAGCAGCTCGTCGGAGAGCTCGGCGGCTGCTGAGCCGTCGACCGCCGCATCATCGGCTGCGGCCTCCGCCGCTGCCTCGGAGGCACCCGCAGGTGAGTGCACGGAGCTCACGCCGGTCAGCCTGCAGTTGCAGTGGTTCGTCCAGGCGCAGTTCGGCGGCTACTACGCAGCCAAGGACAAGGGCTACTACGAGGAGCAGTGCCTCGACGTGACCATCCTCGAGGGCGGCGTCGACATCGTTCCCCAGACCGTCCTGGCGCAGGGCGGCGCCGACTACGCGATCTCGTGGGTCCCCAAGGCCCTCGCCTCGCGTGAGCAGGGTGCGCTGATCACCAACGTCGCGCAGGTGTTCCAGCGCTCCGGAACGCTCCAGGTGTCCTTCAAGGACAAGAACATCACGACGGCAGCGGACTTCAAGGGCAAGAAGATCGGCAACTGGGGCTTCGGCAACGAGTACGAGGTCTTCGCCGCGATCACGAAGGCCGGACTCGATCCCGCCGCCGATGTCGAGCTCGTGGGGCAGCAGTTCGACATGCTGGCCCTGCTCAACGGTGAGATCGACGCTGCTGAGGCGATGACGTACAACGAGTACGCGCAGGTCCTCGAGGCAATCAACCCGGAGACCGGTGAGCTGTACCAGCCGGAGGACTTCAACGTCGTCAACTACAACGACGAGGGTGTCGCCATGTACCAGGACGCGATCTGGGCGTCCGAGGAGCGGCTGGCCGACCCGGCCTACCAGGACGCGACTCAGCGCTTCGTCACCGCGTCCCTCAAGGGCTGGGTGTTCTGCCGCGACAACGCGCAGGAGTGCGCCGACATCATCACGGCCAACGGCTCGAAGCTCGGTGCGAGCCACCAGCTGTGGATGATGAACGAGGTCAACAAGCTGATCTGGCCGTCACCGGCAGGCGTCGGCGTCATCGACGAGGTGCTGTGGGGCCAGACCGTGAACGTGGCCCTGAACACCAAGAACCTCGAGGGCGCCACGATCATCACCGCGGAGCCCGCGGCCGAGGCGTTCACCAACCAGTTCGCCGAGGCGGCCAACGCCGCGCTGACGGCTGAGGGCCTCAACACGACCGGCGACGCGTTCGCACCGATCGAGGTCGTCCTCAACGAGGGCGGCAACTAGCACATCGCACGATCGCGGGGCGGGTCCTTCGGGACCCGCCC
>DATHSE010000208.1:0-1747 GCA_035464455.1 Anaerolineae bacterium
GGCCACGGGCAGACAACGTGGACTCTCCGGAGCCCGGTCAGTGTCCTACAGGCCTACTCCAGGACCGACTATGGGCGCATCTGCAACCGCGGACCTGGAGCTCTCCGACTCGGTCTTCCAGGGCGAGCGCTCAATCGGTAAGCTGGGCGAACGCGCGCACGAGCGTCGCGACCTTTGCAGCTCCCATGGCGTCCAGCAGCCTGCTGGCAATCCCGGCGGGCAACGACACGGCCTACGGAGCCCGGGCAACGACACCTGCATCGTCGACGCAAGCGACACGGTCGACTCCTGCGACAACGTCATCAACCCTGCGTAGGGGCCCTGGTCACGTCGATGAAGCCCTGATCTGCCTGCTCCGAGGATCGGGAAACGCCCCATCCGGCCGCCCAACTGCGGCGTCGGCCCCAAGGCTGCGAGGCAGGCGTATGGTTGCTGCCCGCCGGGGGGCGCATCGAGGTCCCACTCATGACCAAGCCAAACCTTGCCCAGCTGCGCGAACGCGTCAGCGGCACGGTCACGACCCCCGCCGACGACGGCTACGACGAGGCGCGCGCTGTCTACAACGCCATGATCGACCGGCGACCGGCGGTCGTCGTTCGCGCCGACGATGCCAGGGATGTCGGGGCCGCAGTCGACTTCGCCAGGGAGAACGAGCTGCCCCTCGCCATCCGTGGTGGTGGCCACAGCGTGCCCGGCTTCGGCACCATCGATGACGGCGTCGTCATCGACCTGTCGGGGATGCGCGGCGTGAGCGTCGATCCAGCCAAGCGCACGGCGCGAGCACAGGGAGGCGCCACCTGGGGCGACTTCAACGCCGCCACGCACGAGTACAGCCTGGCCACCACGGGCGGCATCATCTCCACCACCGGGGTGGCCGGCCTGACGCTCGGCGGAGGCATCGGCTACCTCACTCGTGGCCACGGGCTGGCCTGTGACAATCTCATCCGCGCCGAGATCGTGACCGCCGATGGTCGCGCCGTCGTGGCCAGCGCCGACGAGAACGCAGACCTGCTGTGGGCGCTCAAGGGCGGCTCGGGCAACTTCGGGGTCGCCACCGCACTCGAGTTCCAGCTGCACCCGGTCGGCGATATCTACGGCGGCCCGATGTTCTTCGAGCTGGAGCATGCCGGCGACATCCTTCGCTGGTACCGCGACTTCATCGCAGAGGCGCCCGAACAGTTCGGTGGTTTCCCGGCCTTCCAGATCGCACCGCCCTTGCCATTCATCCCCGAAGAACGGCATGGCGACACGTTCGTCGCCTTCGTGTCGTGCTGGGCGGGGCCGCTCGACGAGGGCGAGGCCATCGTCAGCAAGATCAGGGATGTCGCCCCGGTGGTCGCAGAGCACGTCGGACCCATGCCCTATCCGGCGCTCAACGCCGCATTCGATGGACTGGTCCCAGCAGGTCTGCAGCACTACTGGAAAGCCAACTTCGTGCGCGAGCTGAACGACGAGTCCATCTCCGCGCACGTGGAGCATGGTTCGAAGCTTCCGGCGGTCAACTCCACCGTACACATCTACCCCATCAACGGTGCCGCCAAGCGCTTCGGCCCCGAGGATGCGGCGTTCGGTCACCGCGACGCGGACTTCGCACCCGTGATCGCCGGCATGTGGCCCGATGCGGCCGACAACGAGGCCAACATCGCCTGGGTCAAGGACTACTACGCCGCGACAGCACCGCACGCCGAAGAGGGCGCCTACATCAACTTCGCCGCCGCGGACGACCAGGACCGGGTGCAGGCCAACT
>DATHSE010000209.1:0-2469 GCA_035464455.1 Anaerolineae bacterium
AGGTGCCCAAGCAGATGCAGGTGGTCTTTCAGGATCCCTATGCCAGCCTCAATCCGCGCATGACGGTGGGCGAGATCGTGGGTGAGGGACCCATGGTCCACGGCATGAAGGACAAGGCCGAGCGGGACGAGCTGGTACGCGGCCTGCTCGCCAAGGTCGGCCTCAACCAGAGCCACATCCATCGCTACCCGCACGAGTTCAGCGGCGGCCAGCGCCAACGCATCGGCATCGCCCGCGCGCTTGCGCTCAACCCCGACTTCATCGTCCTCGACGAGCCGGTCTCGGCCCTCGACGTCTCCATCCAGAGCCAGGTGCTGAACCTGCTGGCCGACCTGCAGGAGGAGCTGGGCCTGACCTACCTCTTCATCGCCCACAACCTGGCGGTCGTGCAGCACATCAGCGACCGCGTCGGGGTCATGTACCTGGGCAAGCTGGTGGAGCTGGCGGACGTGGCCAGCCTCTACGCCGAGCCCCGCCATCCGTACTCGGTGGCGCTGCTGTCAGCGGTGCCCGAGCCCGATCCTCGACGCCGCAAACGGCGGCTCGTGCTCAAGGGCGACGTGCCCAGCCCGGTGGCGCCACCACCAGGCTGTCGCTTCCACACGCGCTGCTGGCTGCGCGAGCAGCTGGGCAACCCCGAGCGCTGCGAGACCCAGGAGCCGGACCTGCGCGATGTCGGTGGTGGGCACCTGAGCGCCTGCCACTACGCCGAGGACGTGACTGCGGGGGCGGTGGCCAAGGCGGCGGAGCAGAGCCACGAGGATCTCGTCGCCGTCACGGTGGACCCCCTCGCTGGCGATCCCGAGGCTGCTGACGCCGCCTGACGTCTAGCACCCGCGCCGTCTGACGCCGCCTGACGCCGCCTGACGCCGTGGCCGGAACGCCATGGCCGGAACGCCGGTGGCCGGAACGGGCACGTCCGGCGATCGAGCTAGTTGGTCATCCAGTCGATGCGCAGCTGCCAGGTCGTGCAAGTCGGGTCACGCTGCTCGAGCCTGTAGGTGCCCTGCGGCAGGTCGTTGACGGTGGCGTTGAAGCGCGCCGAGGTGGAGCCGCGCACGTACTCGAAGTCGCCATCCTGCTGGACCACGGCGACCTCCACCCGGTCGCAGGCATCCTCGGAGTCATCGGGCGGCGTGTCCCAGGCGAGGCGATAGCGACCGCTCACCAGCCCGTGCGTGGCGTTGGGGTCATCCTCGCTGGTGTGGGCCGCCTTCTTGGCGAATTCGGCCACGGGCGTCGAGCCTGCAGCCGCATCGGCCGGCGCTGCGGTCACGGCATCGTCCGGTGCGGTGGTCGCTCCATCGGCCGGTACGCCGGTGACGGCTGGTGCCTCGACAGGCTCGCTCGCGACAGCAGCGGGCGTGGCCTCGGCTGGTGCCGGCACCGCCTCGTCTCCGCCGCATGCGGCAGCGACGAGACCCACGGTGAGGATCAGAGCAGCGGTTGCGATAGGCCTCATGCGCCCCCTCCTTTCGGGTGGATGTGCCGGTCAGCCTAGCACGCAGCCGGGCTCGCTTCGGTCGCGCCATCGTCGCGCGGGGGTACGCCCGCCGCCAGGTGCGCCGCCAGGCGTGACGCCAGGTGCGCCGCCAGGCGTGCCGCCATCGCCTGCGCGAATGCCGGGTCGTTGATGTGGGTATCCATCTCGACGACCTCGATGCGAGGGTCCAGCGCGCCTCGGAGCGCGTCGAACAGGGCAGCGTCGGCGAGCGGATCGTGGAACACCGCGCCCGGGACCGAGAGCGACGACAGCCCGCCCCGGGGGATGAAGAGGGTCACCGGACCACTGGCGCGGGCGAGCTTCGCAGCGATATAGCGGCCCAGGCGAGCGGCTTCTTCGGCCGAGATGCGCATGAGCGTGATGCTGTCGTTGTGACGGTAGAGCAGGCGGTCCCGGTACACGGCCGGGACCGTGTCGGGCGGGCCGAAGGTGCCCATCTCCGCCGCGCCCAGTGAGATCACCTGCGGGATGCCGGCGGCCGCGGCCGCGTCCATGCGCTCGGGTCCGGCGCTGAAGACGCCACCGACGACCTCGTCGGTGAGCTCGCTGGTGGTGACGTCGAGGACGCCGCTGATGAAGCCCGAGCGGATGAGCGACTCCATCGCCCGGCCGCCGGAGCCGGTGGCGTGGAACACGAGCACCTCGTAGCCGTGCGCCTCCAGCCATTCGCGCGCCGCCTCCACGCAGGGCGTGGTCACCCCGTACATCGTGGCCGCCACCACCGGCCGGGCTGGCAGCGAGGTGCGGAAGCCGACAGCCGCGCGTGCCATGCCCGCGATGGCGGCGGCAGCATTGGCGAGGATGCGCTCGGACAGCTGGTTGAGCCCGGCGATGTCGACCACCGAGTACATGAGTGCGATGTCGGACGTGCCCACGTACGGGCGCGTATCGCCCGATGCCATCGTCGAGACGAGGAGCTTGGGCACGCCCACGGGCAGCGCCTGCATCGCTGCGGCCGCGATGGA
>DATHSE010000210.1:0-2359 GCA_035464455.1 Anaerolineae bacterium
CCCCTTCCTCGAGCATCTCGTGGACCTCGTTGGCGGCGGGCATGTCCTTCATGTCGCGGCGGTACACCAGCGTCACCTCCGAGCAGCCCTGGCGCACCGACGTTCGCGAGCAGTCCATGGAGGTGAAGCCGCCGCCGATGACGACGACCCGCTTGCCCTTGTGGTCGGGGTAGGGCAGCCCCAGCGTGGCGATGCGCAGGTACTCGAGGCCGTCGATGACGCCGTGCGCGTCCTCGCCGGGGATGCCGAGCTTGTTGGTGTCGTAGCAGCCGATGGCGACCAGGACGGCGTCGTAGCCCTCGTTCTGGAGGTCGTCGATGGTGAAGTCGACGCCCAGCTCGGCGCCCGTCACGAGCCTGGCGCCGAGGTCCCAGACGGACTGGTACTCGGCTTCCAGCACCTCCACCTTGGGCAGGCGGTACTGGGGGATCCCGTAGCGGAGCATGCCGCCGGCATCGGCATCGCGCTCATAGACGGTGACCGCGTGGCCGCTGAGCGAGAGGTAGTAGGCCGCCGACATGCCGCTGGGACCGGAGCCGATGACCGCTACGCGCTTGCCAGTCGGCGGCTGTGGGTCGAAGGGCGTGGGGGCCTTGACGCCGGCCGCCTGCGCCTTCAGCACCTGGTCACCGGCGTAGCGGTGGCTGTCGCGGATGGCGATGGCCTCCTCCACCTCGTCACGTCGACAGTGTTCCTCGCATGGGGCCGGGCAGACGCGGCCGAGCACCGAGGGGAAGGGGATGGTGCGCTTGAAGATGCGCGCCGACTCGACGAAATCACCCTCGGTGTTGGCCTTGAGGAAGCCCGGGATGTCGATGTGGCTGGGGCACTTGTTCTGGCAGGGCGGCAGGCAGTAGGCGTTGTGGTCGCTGAAGATCAGCTCGAGATTGGTCTTGCGGACCTGGCGCAGCCGCGGCGTCTGCGTCTGGACCACCATGCCCGCCTCGGCCTCCCGGGAGCAGGAGATGGGCGGCGTCTCCTCGCCCTCGACCTCGACGACGCACATGCGGCAGGCGCCGAAGCCCGGCAGCTTGGGCTCGTAGCAGAGGGTGGGCACCTCGATGCCGTTGTCGCGGCAGACCTCCAGGATGGTCTGGCCAGCTCGGCCGGTCAGCTTGCGGCCGTCGATCTCGATGCTGAACTCGGCTGCGACCTGCCGCCGTTGCGGCGACTGCGTGGTGAGCAGGCGCTCGATGGAGTCGTCGGGAGCGGGCGAGCTGGTCTGGGGCAGCGTATCGGTCATGACTGCACGGCACCGGCTACTCGGATGGGGTGGCAGACACCCGCGGGGCACTCACCGCGGGCGATGTGGGCCTCGAACTCAGATGCGAAGTATCGCATCCCGCTGAGCAGCGGGTTGGAGGCATCGGCCTCCAGGCCGCAGAGCGCGGCATCTCGAACGTCGGCAGCCAGCTCGCCCAGCAGGCCGTCGTCGCCCGGGCGCGCATGGCCGGAGCAGAATGCCGCCCCCAGCTCGGCCATCCGGTGCGTGCCGATGCGACAGGGGATGGACTTGCCGCAGGCGCTGTCGTTGAGATAGCGAGTCATCAGCGTGGCGACATCGACGATGCAGGCGCTCTCGTCGAGCGCCAGCAGGGTGGCCGAGCCGCTAAGGGCGCCGGCCTCGCGCAGCGCGCCATAGGTGAGCGTCGTGTCCAGCGCACCCGGAGGCAGGAAGCCGCCGGTGGGGCCGCCGACCAGCACGGCCTTCAAGGCGCCCCGCACGAAGCCGCCGGGGCCGTCGAGGATCTCGCGGATGGTGGCGTTCAGGGGCACCTCCACGATGCCCGGCTTGCGCACCACGCCACCGAGCTGCACGAGCGTCGTGCCGGGTGCTTCGGGCGTTCCCAGGGCGGCATAGGCGCCTGCGCCGTGGCTGACGATCCAGGGCACGGTCGCCAGCGTCTTGACGTTGTTGACCACGGTCGGTTTGCCCCACAGGCCGCTACGTGAAGGGTAGGGCGGGCGCTGGTCGGGCTGCGCGCGGCGGTTCTCCAGGGCCCGCAACAGCACGGTCTCCTCACCCACCACGAAGGGACCACTGACCTCTTGCACCTCCACCAGCAGCGGCCGGCCCGTCTGGGCCGGCTGGGGGCCGATGAAGCCGCGCTCCTCGGCCTCGTCGATGGCCGTGCGCAGGCGCTCGACAGCATCCACGGCCGAGCTGGCGACGGCGATGACGGCCGACTCCGCGCGTACGGCCCAGGCCGCGATGGCCACGCCCTCGATGACCGCGTGGGGGTCGCGCTCCATCAGCAGCCGGTCGACCTGGGCGCCGGGGTCGGCCTCGAAGCCGTTGGCCACCACGTAGCGCCGCGTGTCGGGCTGGCTGGCGCAGTCACGCCACTTCGATCCGGCC